>NZ_PUWT01000055.1:0-55572 GCF_002968995.1 Photorhabdus hindustanensis | reverse complement strand
CCAGCCGCGACAAAATCCACAGCAACTTTGACTCCGTACAAGAGCAGACCGGACTGTTTGCCGGTAAAGGCGGCTATGAAGTCAAAGTAGGTGAACACACCCAGCTTGACGGCGCAGTCATTGCCAGTACCGCAGACAAAGACAAAAACACCCTCGATACCGGCACTCTCGGCTTTGGCGATATCAAAAACAAAGCGGATTTTAAAACCGAACACCATAGCGTGAGTATCAGTACTGGCGGCTCAGTAGGCGGCATGTTACTCAGTAATATGGCGGCCAATACCCTGGGCGGCGCTAACCGGGAAGGCCACGCCCAAAGCACCACTCACGCCGCGGTCAGTGACGGCGCCCTGATTATCCGGGATAAAGACAGCCAGCAACAGGATATCACCACCCTCAGCCGGGATACCGACCATGCCAACAATGCTCTCAGTCCTATCTTTGACAAAGAGAAAGAGCAGCAACGGCTGAAACAGGCCCAACTGATTGGCGAAATCAGTGCGCAGGTGATTGACATCGCCAGTACTGAAGGAGCAATTATCGCCACCAAAGCGGCCCACGCCAAACTGGAAAACATCAGTGACCCGGATAGAGAAGCGGCCCAAAAGAAACTGGAAAACGCAGGCAAAACCAACATTACGCCTGAGCAAATTAAAGACCAGATTTACAAAACCGCCTATAACCAGGCATTGAATGAGTCTGGCCTTGGCACCGGAGGGAAATACCACACCGCTTTACAGGCGGCTACCGCAGCCATTCAGGGACTCGCGGGCGGAAATATTGGTCAGGCACTGGCAGGCGGCGCTTCCCCTTACCTGGCTGGGGTGATTAAAGACCTGACTACCGACCCGAAAACCCATCAAGTCGATGTCGTCACCAATACTCTGGCCCATGCCATTCTGGGGGCAGTGGCCGCCGAAGTCAGTGGTAACAATGCGCTGGCGGGCGCGGCCGGAGCAGCTTCCGGTGAACTGGCTGCGCGAGAACTGATGAAGCATATTCATGGTGAAAATGCTAAAGTCAGTGACTTAAGTGAAGAGGAAAAACAGACCATCAGCACCCTCTCCACCCTGGCGGCAGGGCTGGCAGGCGGCATTGCCGGTGACTCCACCGGAAGCGCCGTCACCGGGGCCCAGACCGGGAAGAATGCGGTGGAGAATAATTTCCTGACAGCCAAAGATGTCCACGAACTGAAAGAAGAACTGCTGGAAGCGGAGAAGACTGGCGCAAACAAGCAGGTGATTTACGACAAGTTTAAGGAGCGTAGCGAGAAAAACCGTCAGGAAGGTGTCTCGGATGACTGCTCCCATAACCCGGGCTGTGTGGTGTCCGTCTGGGAAATGATGAACTCGGGAACAGACGCCGCCAGTGGCCTGAACCGGACTTCGTTCTTCTCCAGCCTTAGCAATGAGGAGATGACACAGTTAAACCGCTTTGTGCAGGCGGAAAATGCGGAAAGCGCCCAGGCGATTTACCAGTCGCTGCCAGATGTGGTAAAGAAGGTTGTTGAAGGCAAGGAGTTCGCAGAACAGTTTGGTATAATACCAAAAGTGGGCAGCAGCGGGATGATTGGGCTGGGGATAGCCGGGAAAAAGCCTCAGTCACAAGGTACCCCAGAATCTGCTACTAAACCGGTGAATCATTCGGGCACTGAAACCGCGCAAACACCGCATAACCAGATTGGAAATGCAGAGGCAAAAAGGACTAACTCATCTGCAAATCAGCAAGGTAATGCAGGAAATAGCGAGTCAAAAACACCTAATACCCAAAATGTAAAACATGCGAATAAGACTTTTGAAATTAAGTCACTTCCTGATATGCACGGTAAAGAGCATATTACTGCCGTAAAAGGTGATGCCAGCATCCCTGTTAGCAAAATTGAATCATGGCTGCGAGGTAAAGCTGCTGGAGATTTAGAAGCTCTGAAAGCTCGTGAAATGGTCTTGATAAATGAGAAAAGAGATAACCAAAGAGCTTTTGCTAAAGACCCCACTAAGGCAGACGAATTGAAGAAAATTCAAAAGCATATAGAAGGCATTGGTCGTTCTCGTACGATGGCTAAAGATTTAGAGATAATAGGTATTCATGACACGAAAGAAAATAATACATTGATAATGAATAAATTGCTCGATTCAGCGAAAACGGCCACACCAGAAAATCGTTGGACTTCTATCGTATTGAAAAGCAGAAATGGCAATGATGAATCTGTTCGCATAAAAGCAGTATGGACAATTCTACCTGATGGATCAAAACGTCTTTCTACAGTGACAACCGGAAGATTTAAGGAACCAAAGTGATGAAAAAAGATGCAAATAAATTAAAAAAACAATTAGATAGCTATATAGAGAATGGTTATCTTGATATTCATTCTTTTGATAATCCTGAAGATGAGGCGTCTGAGGCACTTATCAATTTATTCGCTGTTGATGAGGCATTATGTGAACAATATTGTAAGCTTATTTTAGAATCTCCAGGGGTAGGTGATGCTTTCCTTGATTCGGGATGTCTTTTACATTTATTTGATTTAAACAAAGAATATGGCCTTAATTATGTTCGAAAAAATGTCTTAAGTATGGCTGCCCCTGTATTAGGAGCAGCCATGATTGGACTATTTGAATATAGCAATACACCATTCAGAGATCATTTTTCAGCGGAACTTATTACTAATGTTAAGAAACGCTATGATGAATTGGTATCTGAAGATGATTTTACTAAGGAATTATTGGATAGTCGTTATTCATTGTTTGAAAAGGAATTTTTAATATCGAAAGAACCGATTTGAAATTAATTCTAGTTCAAATATAAATGTTAATTACAGATCCCAGCCTGAATGAACTACCCCCGAAAGTTGGACACCCAACAAGTTAGGGGGGGAGTTCTGCATGAAGAATTACAGCAAGTGTTTGCTCACATTTAAGTGGGTACCGCTTCATCAGACCTAGTAGAACACAGCAAACAGACCAGTAAAGGCTTACTCTCCAAATCCTCCGTCGAAACCCACGATGAGGTGCATGAACGTCAGGCACAGAGCACCACGCTCAGCGGTAACAGCGTGCCCCTACAAACCGGGACATTGACAGTAACGTGGCGACACTCAAGATGTTAATCTGACCGCGGGCAATCAGCTCACCATTACCACTGCTGATAAAGCTCGTCATGAAACACACTTTAACACCCCAGCCAACGGCAATCACGCACAAGGAGGGTTGTCAGGTTAACACCGAGATAATACGGTTAAAAATCAGGGGAATATCATTATGAAGTGACGCACTCCCCAACAGACGATATACACGTTTTACTTTGTTTTTAACCTGAGTCCGCCCCGGCAAAAATCGCCCGCTCCTAGCCGATGTCAGTGATGCCCCTCTGGTCAACATGGATGTGGCTTGACGAACAGGCATAGCGGTTATCTCGCTGAAATTATTTGAGCTATCAGTAGATCACATCACGTTATGCCTGCCCCATTTTTTTCTGGGTATTCCTCAACGCACGGCGGCGGGGAGATTAAGTTTTATTTGTTTATTCTATGGAATGTATCCGTTCCTGAGTTTATTGATGCCCATTGGTCTTTAATATCATCAGGTCTACTGGTCATCATCCATAAGGTAGTAATTTTTTCTGGAAAACTATTTTTAGCCGTTGTTGGCTGCGTTGTTACAATGAAAGGTGAATTTATATCAATTTGACCTACCCATGAAGTTATCGCAGCATATTCATCCCAATTCACAAGAAAGACAATGAGGTTTCCACATATGTTCCCTGTGATACTTCCTGTCGTTGAACCTCCTCCGGCGCTTACAGCGCTAATATATTTACCTGTAAAAAATACGCTTTTATTTGGTTGTATAATTTCTATTGTAGAACCAAGTTCGTTAGCCCATTTTCCTGATATGTCCACATTGTTATTATCTATGTTATCTAAGCCGATCATTCCCTTTGTCGCGACAGATTTTCTAATTATTTCTTCAAGTAACATAGGTCCTCTCCACTAAGTATGATTGAACTTTTTTTGGTGTCTTAATGACAATTATAAGTATAATTCATATCTTTTATCTTTCGTGTTGTTTTGTTGAAGAAAATTAATTTGCTGATATATATGGTTTTATAATCTAATGACACGCTGATAAATATATATTATGTAGAGTAATTTATTATATAAATAATGGCGGAATGGTTTTATTTAATTAGAAAATTATTTTTTCCATAGTCGGAATGAAACATTGATTTTTTTAGCGATTAAATATGTTTCACCACATAAAAAATAATAAAAAATCACTCTTTTTAATCTAAAAATAGTTTTATGAATTTATTACCTTAGTTTATTTTTTTAATATTTTTGAATATAATGTGCGTTAATTGATTTTAATCCTAGATCACATTAAAGACATAAAAAGCAGCATAGTTTAAATCAAATCGTAGGCTAGACTGATTAAAACAATGTAAAGCCGTTTAATCCAGCGTATTTTACAGTTTTACATAATAAATGAAAAATAATAACACCGCAATTAACTAAACTTGTATTCTGTTAAATCATTCACTTGAACTTTTTTATTACCGATTATTTAACTGGTTTATGGCAAAGTTTATACCATTTAAAAACGTTATTAAAGTCGGTTCCTTTGGGAAAACAGATTGTTTGATTAAATTATTCATATGTTTATCTACCTTTTTTCCAGGAATATGAATATTAACAAAACCAATTTTTTTCATTTTTCACTGAAATATTTATAATCGGCAGGTTTTAAACTACTATTAAAAGTCATTTTTTAATCTCTGGTTTTAATCGGCATAAGGTTTTAACCGTTTTATCTCTTTTTTATTGCATTATTTTTATAGCTTAAGTCTTAAAATGACGGTGGAGAAAACATCTAATTTTCAGTTCATTAAAAACTTTCCCTATCGTGCTGATTTCTTTTTAACTTTCCGTTAATGGTTAATGGATTTCGATTAAATGTCATTAACCATTCTGCCAAAAAGTGGAATTTATCACTTTAAATCAATATGTTATATAATACCTCTAATCTATCCACATTCGTATTTTCAAATGGTTATGGCCGTAATCACTCTATGCCTTTTAAAAATCTGGCATTAATAGAGTACCTGTTTTTTTACCCCTTAGCTGATTAATCACCGATAAAAAGGATTTTACGATCGATTTAATGAATGGTATTTACGTTTTATAGCCCCTATTTACCCTCCTCGTTTTCATTAAATTGTCATTCAGTTTTCTCGTTTTTCCTTTTCCTGTATTTTATTTTTCAGGTTTAAAACCATAGAAGGTAACAGATCAAATGATGGTATTAAGATCAAAACCCATTTTTTAAATCATTTTTAAAATCCGGTTAATCCTGTTAAATGTTTTGAATCAGTTCAGGGATATGTAAACACTAAGGTTTTTCAAAGATTAGCTGATGATGTTAAAAATCCTTTTGAGAATAGTTCATTATGTTTTTTCCTTAATTAAATGAAAGTCACAGAAAACAGGAAAAACTTCATAAACTATGTGAATAAAACACGTTTCCGTTTAACTCGAAGGCCCTCTCCCGTTTATCTATGAGGTTGCTTGCCAATCTGTATTCATTTTATTATATTGAATGCATTGTATGCAAATATAGGAGATGAATTATGGCAATGATGACTGTCAGGAACATCCCTGATGAAGTACACCGTGCTTTACGAGTACGTGCTGCTATTCATGGCCGCAGTGCTGAAGCCGAAGTACGCGCCATTCTGGAAGAATCCGTAAAAGCCGAAGGTCGGATCAAGTTAGGATCGATGCTAGCTGAAATTGGCCGCCAATCCAAGTTAACCGATGAGGAGTTTACAGCCATTGAGCAAATACGTGACAAAATTCCTGCTAACCCGATGAATTTTGAATGATTATACTGGATACTAACGTGATTTCGGAACCACTGCGTCAGGCTCCTGAATCACGTGTCATTAAGTGGCTAGACGCACAACCGATTGAAACCCTATATCTGTCGGCAATAACCGTAGCCGAACTGCGCTTTGGTTTGGCTTCACTGCCCATAGGGAAACGCCGCGATAAATTGCAGGAGAACCTGGAAAAGCAGGTATTACCCTTGTTCACCGGACGTGTATTATCATTCGACATGTCAGCGTCACAATCTTATAGTGAACTTATGGCAAAAGCCCGGATCGCCGGTTTGGCAATCAGCGTGGCAGATGGATATATCGCTGCAACTGCCGCCGCAAATGGCATGATAGTTGCCACACGAGATGTTAGCCCGTTCGAGGCAGCTGGTGTGAACGTGATCAATCCCTGGGAGAATTAGCAGGCAACTTTATTTGGCACCGTGACTTTTAGCATAGCCTCGGTGCCGCCGGTGTAATCCTTCCGCTTTTTCGGAGAAAATCTTTTAATTTCCACTTAATTTTCAATGTATATCTTAGCTATTTTCTCAAATAAAGAACTTTTACTGACTTCCCTTAACCTTAATATATCGTTGGTAAAAGAACGTAGGAAAATAGATGTGATATTTTGTTCCATAGCATTTATCTGTTTACCCTCTTTATCCATAGTCAAAATATTGTAAATTAAGTTCTCTTTTGCAATCGTTTGATTAGGTGAATTACATGGTGATACAAAATACAATAAGTCATTTCCCCTCGGTTGAAGATAAATATGTTCATACTGACTATTCTGTTTAGGCGCTAAGTAATAGGGCAAAACTGTTTCAATCGGATTACATACTCTATTTACTAAATTTTCATCTTCCAAAGCATATTCAATATTATCTATTTTCTGATTACCGATGATCCTGGGAATTCTATCCGAGTGATATCGGCTAAGAATAATTTCTTCAACATTATCAAATAAATAAAAAGAATCATTATAAAGACTTGATATTTTCTTCATAAATTCACATTTTTCCTCAAGGGCCGTCTTACTCTTTACAAGTGAATGTTCATTGATGAAAAGCGTTTTATTATGAATATTAACATCAACTATTGAAGCCAGTATTTCCTTATTTTTCTTATATTCTTCTGGAATCCTAATATACACAAGAGTTATCTTTAAATCTGGAAGGTCAATATTTTCAATTTTTTTCTCTTTGAAAACTCTTTCTTTTAGCCAAAGTTCAATCTTGATTTTTTGGATTTTTGTACGTATTTTATTGCTTAGTTTTTCCAGGCCGGTCTCCCTATCGTTTTCCACAATATTATCATCTAAATTTATGCCCTGAATAACTGTTTCACCTTGCGCTTCAAACCTATGGTGTTTTAATTCCGAATAGTATCCAATTCAGCATCTTCTATTCCCTTTTCTCCAACATGCTTAAATGCATCCCATGTCGTGTTTTTAATTTCACCTTTGACCAATATACTGGTTTTAGCTCCACCATCCAATGAATTAAGAACCAAATAGTTTTTATTTTTATCCAATAAATTAAAATCTTGAACAGGAGAATCAGTTAATTCTTGTAGTTCAAATACTTCCTTAATCTCTTTTTCCAAGAACATTTTGGATTTACTATCAGCAGAATACTTTGGAATTCTGGCATCTATTAATACCAGAGGGTGTAATAAATTTTTATTAACCGTGATAAAGTCATGAAGGACATAATCAGCTTTAAAGTATCTTTCACTAAAAGAGATCTCAGCATGATTTAATAGTTCTTTTATTTTTTGTATAATCAAGTTTTGAACATAATTTTTACTATTTCGATATCCTTTCATAAATCGCATGAATTTTTTCTTAGAGTGTTCATTGGTATTGATATTATCTGTTACCTGAAAATTATTTTCTTTAGTTCTAAATAATAATTGAATTTCTTCTGTGTTGTATGAATCCACATTGTATGAGTCTACTTTTTTTTTCAATTCTAAAGACCTTTCTATGTAAATTTAAAACTAACTCCTTTTGAATAAAGAAATTAAAACGCGGATAAAAAGAATCAATTATATTACCACGTTTTTCTGCTGATAAATAAATTCGTGAATTATAAAATTCAGGTTCTATTTCATAATTCTCTTCAAGCTCTTTTAGAAAAATTCTTTTAATATGCAATCCCACAATCGCAGAAAAAACATTGCATAAAAATTTGCTATTTTCTTCAAATTTATCAATAAACCCTTTTATGTCATATTCCTGGTCGGAAAGATAAAAAAAGTGAACTGCTTTACAGACCGCTGACAAACTCCATTCAAAATAATGAGGTTTGTTTTTTTCATTATGAAAAATACTGTGCCTATTTTTTCTCACTAAGCTGGTCTGAGCACTCACCCAGATGCCATTTTGGACCCTGCTACACTAAATACTCCCCCATCCACAGATAAAAATCAGCAACTCTATCTGCTTGATATTTTGAACTGTTGCCACCAAAAAGCATTGTATTTTCACTTTCAGCAACCCACAAAAACGGGCCTAATGGTGCCCATGATACTGCTTTAATAGGCACAGGGAGGCACAGCTCGCTGTTCGTTCCTTGATTTGTGCAAATTGATACTGGTTTTCAAACGGGTGCTGTCAGTACAGAGTACCCATCCACCGACCAATCTTTTGGCGATCTCTTACTCAACAATGTTGTAAAAAATTTGCCGGAAGACCTCGCTGTGACTGAAACGACGACGACATTTCTGACTCAGGGTTGAGGAATCAGGGACCTTCTCTGTCAGTCCGAGGCGCAGAAACCAGCGGTAAACCATATTAACCTGAATTTCCTGTACCAGACGGAGTTCACTGGAAATACCAAATAAAAATAGTCCAGTAACATCATCTTGAGCAACATCACTGGATCGATAGCCGGTCAGCCATTATTGTGGCAATACAATGGGACTACTAATTCGCGGATAAATTCGAAATCAATGACGGCATCGACTTAACGGACCAAATGATTTTTAAGGACCAGCTCGTCAAACAAGTGCGTTTCTGGTGGGAAAGTCTGGAGAGGGTGGTGTTCTTAACATGGTGGCAAGCCCAGTTTAGTGAACGGAGCTTAATTAAAGTAAATTGCGAGGTGAAAAATCATAACTTTGTCAATAACCTGATCATAACATACTGTTAACATTTATTGTGATATAAATCACAATTAAAAATAAAATAAAAAGACACTGTGAATATTATAAATTATATAGTGAGGTGACTTTATAGAAAGTCATTTTTAAAATTAAATCGAGGATATAAACATGCAAAAGAAAACATCTGTTGAGGTTGAAGTTGAAGATAAAGAAATGACCTGCGGTTCATACAACAAATAAAGATATTGGCGTATGGCTAACCAATTTGGTTGGCCATGTTCTACATAAGGAGGCGGGCATGAGAATAGCATGTGGTTTTAATCCTAATTTTCTTAGCGGTGAAATACACATACCGAGTAAAGTATCGATGATAGAATTAGGGATTACTGCATACAATATTTTATCAGTTGCAGAAAAAAGAACTCCATTCGAAAGATACAATGGAAAATTCTCTCTTCACATTGCCAGAAGTGCAATAACAGAAGATATGCAATCAGGCTGTAACTATATTAATAACATTATACCACGAATAATCAATACGGAAAAAACAATTAGCATTGGTTTTCATTTGTGTGGAAGTAGAAAGGATAACATTGGTAAGTATGGTTTTACTCCCCATTATGAAAGAAGCAAGAGGAAAGAAAGAAATGCTATAAATTTCTTAAAAGAGGTTTCTCAAACATATCAGATAGATACATGGATAGAAAATTCAAACTTTTACTCTTGTGAACCAAGTGAGATCTCTAACGCGATAATAAGCGCAAATTACATAAGTAAAGAAAGTGACTCTAAACAAATAGTTGACCTAGCTCATCTAATCATCAATTCAGTAAATGCAAAAGTTGATCCTCTTATATTTATTGGAATGATAGATTGGGATAATGTAGTCGAGGTTCATCTATCAGGAATAATTGAGGGAAAGGATGGAACATTTCATGATGGACATTCAGAGAGAGTTCACCATATTGTTTGGGATTCTTTTGAGAAAATAGTTTCCAGCAAATTAATCAAAGAAAACTGCTATATAAATATTGAGCACACAGAAAACTCTTGGTTAAAGAATTTATCTGGTTATAATAATGACTTTGAAAAGTTGAACTCAATATTATTAAAAAATAAAGAAACAAGTAAACCCTCAAATGCCAACATGAGTAATTATGCGAAATCATACCTATCAAAAACTCTGCTAGCAGCCATAAAAAACAAGAAGGAAATTGAAATCGCTAAGTCGGAAAACATTGAGTCACTTATATCTAGTTGGATATTAAGTATAGAAGAAAGTGAAGTAAACCTATGCCTAACAAAAGAAGAGGAAGATGAAACTATAAATTCAGTTCATTATTTAAAATCATTCGAAAGTTTTCTGAATAGGTGAATCATGCAAATAGGAACCAATTGGTCTGGAAATAGAGAACTAAGCGTTCTAAAGGAGATAATATTACTGAGAAAGGTCGATTTCATAGAGATATTAATAGATAACTTTTTACAATGCTCCCCTGACTCAATACTTGACATAAGCAAAGGATTACCAGTAGCGTTTCATATCATGAACTCTAAATATATGCACAGAAGCAAACAAGATTTAGAGAGTATAGGGAAAAGAATAAGATTACTCCAAAAAGAACTAAACCCCATATATATATCTGATCATGTTGGTATTTTTTATCATAATAGCTATCCTTTACCAACAATGAGTGAAGTTGATTACTCTTCTGAAAAAGATAAATACTTCGATTCAGTAAGCCTTTGGCAAGATATAATTGGCGAAAAAATTTATTTAGAAAACTTCCCTTCAATACTTGATGAAAATGCTAGGCTACAACCAGATTTTTTTAAAGAAATGACAAAAAAATGCGGCAATGGACTTTTGTTTGACATATCAAATGCTGTGATTGCACAAGAAAACACGGGAACCCCATTTGAAGAATGGCTTGATATAGAAATGAACCATCTTCATATTGGTGGTTATGCAGAAACATCATTATGCCCTAGTTTCTTGGTTGACACTCATGCAGATAGAATATCTAATCTTTCATTAGAGTATTTTAGTAAATTGGGAACAGAAAGCAAGGGCAACCTTATATCACTATCTGTTGAAAGGGATGATAATTTTGTATTAGGAGACTGGATTCATGACATCGAAGTATGCAGACAATAGAAATTGTTACTCTTATGTTGTAACTGGAGAGTCCGCATCAGAACTACCAAAAAACAAATCAGACTCTCTATCTAAGCTCATGATCTATAACATAACTAATGTACTAAACAACCCTCTGAGCAGATCTAAAGCTGAAGTTTCTTTTGAAGAAGTAGAAGAATTTATACGTTGGGCAAACAAAAGGAAATATCATCTCGACTGGAGAATATTTGCATACTTTTTATCTTTCAGACATGAAAGTAAAAAGCACCTTACAGATGAGATGATTAATGATTTATTAATCTTCTCAGCCAGCCAATGGACTTATTTTGATAAAAGCGATAAAGAAGAAATAATAATATACTCCAAGATTAAAGAAGGATATAAATTTATAGCAAAGAAGTCAAAAAAAGCGTCAATTGCAAGAAAGTTATACATAGCTAAGATTGATATTATGGATGATGGATCTCATGATAGAAGAAAAGAAATTATATATATTTGACAAGGGTATTATATTGCCATCGATAACAATGTTTAAGAGTAGAATATTAAACATGGCAATGCAACTTATTATTACCGCACTAATATATCAATTGTCTACAGACGATGCCGGATTTTTTTTACTATCATCACAGTTGGTTCAGATATTTGTTGTTGCTTCATGTACCTTTTTCATTGGCATTAATATAAAATCAGACATTAAAAATAAAAACTACACTTACGAAAACTACACTTGGCTTTTAATAACAGGGACGATAACAGGCTTATTAATGACTCTAATATCTATGATATCAATACATTATTACAGTGACCATACAGTAACCAAAAAAATAGCATTGATACTATCAATCGGCATTATACCATTATGTATATATTCTGTTAACTGCGCAATTCTAGAGTCTACAAAACAAGAAAGGTACATGGTAAAAGTCAACTCATTCAGTATATTAACAAATGTATTCGCCATGATTGCATTATACTTATTTACTGGTGATTTAATATTTTCTATTGCTCTTGCTATCAGTATCTCAAGGGCATACATGGCCATCTCATCTTCAATCCCATTAATGAAATTTATAAAATGGAAAAAAATTGACTTACCTTACATTAAGGATATTGTGAATATAGGAATAAATGAGGCTTTAACATCTACATCATTAGTGGTATTGATGTCTATTTTAATAAGGTTTGTATCGACATTAATTTCAAACATAGAATTATCAAAATTATTTGTTTACATGGGGGTTATGAATTACCTATTTGTCACGGGATTTTCTGCTGTTATTTCATTGGCTGCAAATTACAGAAGTGATGAAAACAATTTTTTAAATATAGCGATAGGTACCAACTTATTTTACCTTATTATCTTTTCAACCGTCTCACCATTAATCAGTTTGATGGTATTCAATACGCTAACAGAAACAATAGATATAATAACTTGTGCATTAGTCATATTCTTTGACTTGATTGCCGTATCTATTATTAACAGAATAAGGAGCAAATCACCAAATTCAAAATCTGTATATCTTAAGGTGATTCCCATTATCACAGTACTTGTGGTCACCTCTACATTAATTAGCCCGACATCATTCGAAATCTTATTGACTTTTGTATGCAGTAATATACTGTATACGCTAATCTCATTAATATGGTATTCGCTATGGAAAAAGAAATCTTTGTCTTTAGAGAAGTTAACGTAAAAGACGCAAAAAATCTCATTGTTTTTTTTAATGATTTAGATAACACATCGGAATTTATGTTGCTTGAGCCAGAAGAAAGAAAAACAAGTATTGAAGAACAGACTGATATAATAAAAGGATTCGGCAAAGACAGGCAAATGTTAATATGCGAAGATAGCAAGAAAATTGTTGGATTCATTGTTATATCTAGAGGGATGTTCAACAGGAACAGGCACCTAGGTTCTATTGTTCTTGGAGTAAAAAAAGAATATAGAAATAAAGGCATAGCAAGAACCCTACTCGACAAAGCGCAAGATTGGTCACGGAAAAATGGAATTAGTAGACTTGAATTGACCGTTGCAATAAAAAACACATTGGCAATAAAGCTGTATTTGTCATCAGGTTTTATTTTTTCCGGCATCAGAACTAGCTCACTATTTATAAATGGTGAACTGACAGATGAATACTATATGACTAAAGGAATATCTGAAACAGTAATAGACAATGTGGCAAACAACCGGTGATTAAGCTAAGATTTTTTGTGGAAGGAACAACATATGGAGAGTATATGATGATTACGCTATTAATCATAAAGAAGAAATTAGTCAGAATACGCGTCTTGCCGTGTTATCAATAAGGGCTTTAGGTGAAGAATTTTCGTGTAAATAGCATTTTTCAGATCGTCGGGGTACTCCTACATTAGATGAGAGTTAACAGAGTCTTGAAGCTGATTTCTAATCAACTCAGACCGTTGGCAAACCTCATTGAAAATAACGGGGTTTGTCAACGGTCTGAAAAGTAAACTACTTTATTATTCCAAAAATCATCGTCTTTATTCTGATTAGCTCCTGATTGTAAATTAAATGGTTTCATTTACCTCACTCTTTAATAAATCGGGAAATCTAAACGTCTATACTTCTTAACATCTAAAATAAAACTAATATATTCCTTTTGGCTATATATGGTTGCTATTCATTCTTTCAAACAAATACATATACAGAGTTATCCTCCATAACTATCTGAATACAACGGATTATCTGGATATGATATGACCACATCACGCTCTGTTCTCAATATGATTGGCAATACCCCATTGCTGGAGTTAACGCATCTGAATACCGGTCCGTGTCAATTATTTATTAAGCTGGAGAATCAAAATCCCGGTGGCTCTATTAAAGATCGCGTCGCTCTTTCCATGATCGAGCAGGCGGAAGAACAGGGGTTACTTCAACCCGGTGGTACGATTATCGAAGCTACTGCCGGTAATACCGGAATTGGATTAGCGCTAGTCGCCGCTCTGAAAGGCTATAAATTGATTCTGGTCGTTCCAGATAAGATGAGCCGGGAGAAGGTGTTTCATCTGCGTGCACTGGGCACCGATGTACGTCTTACCCGTTCTGATGTCAGCAAAGGTCATCCAGAGTATTATCAAGATTATGCCCTGCGTCTGGCGCGAGAGATCCCCGGCGCTTATTACATCGATCAGTTCAATAATCCGGCTAACTCAGCAGCACACACGACCACTACCGGACCGGAAATCTGGCAGCAAATGAACCACAATGTCGATGCTGTGGTGATTGGCGTCGGGTCCGGCG
The DNA here is from genome assembly GCF_002968995.1 of Photorhabdus hindustanensis. Classification (NCBI taxonomy): domain Bacteria; kingdom Pseudomonadati; phylum Pseudomonadota; class Gammaproteobacteria; order Enterobacterales; family Morganellaceae; genus Photorhabdus; species Photorhabdus hindustanensis. The sequence goes on along the minus strand of NZ_PUWT01000055.1, from coordinate 41,179 downwards.
GTACGCTTGGCGGCTTGAGTCACTATTTCGCTCAAGTTTCGCCGGAAACTGAGTTTGTTCTGGCAGACCCAAATGGTTCTATTCTGGTGGACTATATCGAACACGGTAAATATGGTGAAGCCGGAAGCTGGCAGGTAGAAGGCATCGGTGAAGATTTTGTCCCTCCTCTGGGCGATTTTAGTCGCGTGCGCCACGCATACCGTGTCAGTGATGCAGAAGCTTTTTCCAGCGCCCGTGATCTGTTGCTAAAGGAAGGTGTGCTGGCAGGCTCTTCCAGCGGTACCTTGCTCGCCGCCGCACTGCGCTACTGCCGTGCGCAAACCACTCCCAAACGTGTGGTTACGCTAGCATGTGACAGTGGAAATAAGTATCTGTCAAAAATGTTTAACGATTATTGGATGCTAGAGCAAGGATTCCAATCTCGTGCGCCGCAGCACGATCTCAGTGACTATATTACTTATCGCTATCAGGATGGCGCTACGGTTTTTATATCGCCAGAAGATACGTTAAGAACCGCTCATACCCGCATGCGCTTATATGAAATTTCACAATTGCCGGTGCTGAAAGGAGAGCAAGTGGTCGGTATTATCGACGAGTGGGATTTGATGCATACCGTTCAGGCTGATCCACTCAATTTCAGCCTGCCCGTTAGTCACGCTATGACCCATCAGGTGAAAACTCTAGATAAGAACGCTTCTCTGCAACAATTGATGACAACTTTCGACGCCGGACATGTGGCGCTGATCGTCGATAATGGCCGCTTTCTTGGGCTGGTAACGCGCACAGATGTGCTGAATGCATGGCGTCAGCAACTTAATTGATTTTTAGGAATGATTCTATGACCAAGTTTGATACTAAAACTGTTCATGCGGGCTATACACCGGATCACACTGGCGCAGTAATGCCGGCAATTTATGCCACTTCGACTTACGCCCAATCCGCCCCCGGCCAACACACGGGTTATGAATATTCCCGCAGCGGCAACCCAACACGTGATGCACTAGAAAACGCGATAGCCGAATTGGAAAACGGTAGCCGAGGCTACGCTTTTAGTTCAGGGCTGGCTGCCAGTTCCACGGTGCTAGAACTGTTGGATAAGGATAGCCATTTGGTGGCCGTCGATGATCTGTACGGCGGCACCTATCGGCTACTCGAAAAAGTACGTAGCCGCACTGCCGGTTTGCGTGTCACTTACGTGGAAGCCCATGATATTACCGGCCTTGAAGCAGCGATTCGTCCCGACACAAAAATGATTTGGGTAGAAACCCCCACCAATCCGTTATTGAAACTGGCTGATCTGGCGGCTATCGCACAAATAGCGCAACGGCACGGTATTATCAGCGTGGCAGATAACACTTTCGCCTCGCCGTATCTCCAGCGCCCACTTGATCTGGGATTTGATATCGTTGTGCACTCCGCCACGAAATATTTAAACGGCCACTCTGATGTGATCGCAGGACTGGCTGTCGTCGGAGAAAATGCAGAACTAGCAGAAAAACTTGGTTTCCTGCAAAACTCTGTCGGCGGCGTGCTCGATCCATTTAGTAGTTTCCTGGTACTACGCGGCATGCGGACTCTTGCGCTGCGTATGCAGCGTCACATCGACAGTGCATCAAAGATCGCACACTGGCTGGAACAACAGCCTCAAATCGAAACCGTCTTCTATCCCGGCCTCGTTTCTCATCCACAGCATGAATTGGCTAAACGTCAAATGAACGGCTTTGGCGGTATGATTTCTGTTCACTTAAAAGGTGATGATGATTATGCCCGCCGGTTAATTCAAGAGCTAAAGCTATTTACATTGGCAGAAAGTCTGGGTGGAGTGGAGAGTCTGATCGGCCAACCATTTAGTATGACCCACGCGTCTATTCCATTAGAAAAACGCCTTGCTTCCGGGATTACACCACAGTTGATACGTATTTCTGTAGGTATAGAGGATGCCGAGGATCTCATCGCCGATTTAGCTCAGGCGTTGGAAAAAGCCGCTCAATAAAAGAGCAATGCCAGCCAATTTTTTCAACTGGCTGGCATTTAAATAAAAAGCGGCTCTTTTTATGCAATCAAAAGCAAATGTAGAACCGGATTATTTATCACCCAACAGAACAGACTCCAGGGCGATTTCAATCATTTCATTGAAAGTTGTCTGGCGTTCCTCGGCGGTCAGTTTTTCATGAGTACGGATGTGGTCAGAAACGGTACAGATAGTCAGCGCTTTTGCGCCATATTCAGCCGCAACACCGTAAAAACCCGCGGCTTCCATTTCTACGCCCAGAATGCCATATTGTTCCATTACATCAAACAGTTGTGGATCAGGTGTATAGAACAGCTCCACTGAGAAGATGTTGCCTACACGCACATTGATGTTTTTTGCTTTAGCCGCATCAACCGCGTTACGGACCAGATCGAAATCAGCAATTGCCGCAAAATCGTGATCTTTAAAACGTATACGGTTAACTTTGGAATCAGTACATGCCCCCATGCCAATAATTACGTCACGCAATTGAACATCTTGACGTACCGAACCACAGGAACCGACACGGATAAGAACTTTAGCGCCGAAATCGGTGATCAGTTCTTTCGCATAGATAGAGCAGGATGGGATACCCATACCATGCCCCATCACAGAAATCGGGCGGCCTTTATAAGTACCGGTAAACCCCAACATGCCGCGTACGTCGTTTACCTGCCGTACATTTTCCAGAAAAGTTTCAGCAATATATTTCGCACGTAATGGATCGCCAGGCATCAGAACAACGTCTGCAAAATCACCCATCTCAGCATTAATATGAGGCGTGGCCATATCAAATTCCTTATTTTTTTATTTAATGGTTATTTTAGTAGTCATACATGGCTGCCCAAAAGCAGCCAGTAAGTAGGTTCAGAGCATTGATTTGCCATATTCCATTGGCGACAGTTCAAAGTATTCAGAAACTGTCTGTCCAATATCAGCAAAAGTTTCGCGGTGCCCCAATGAACCAGGTTGCACTTTTGGTCCATAAATCAGCACCGGAATGTGCTCACGAGTATGGTCAGTACCAGACCACGTTGGATCACAACCGTGGTCGGCAGTCAGGATTAAAATGTCATCATCTTTCACCAGTTTCAGCATTTCAGGCAGACGACGGTCAAACAGTTCCAATGCCGCCGCATAACCCGGAACATCACGACGATGACCATAAGAAGAGTCGAAATCGACAAAGTTAGTAAATACGATGGTGTTGTCACCCGCTTTTTCCATTTCCACCAGCGTTGCATCAAACAGTGCATCGATGCCGGTCGCTTTTACTTTTTGCGTAATGCCGACATTCGCATAGATGTCGGCAATTTTACCGATAGAAACGACTTCGCCATTTTTCTCATCGACCAATTTTTTCAGTATGGTAGGAGCAGGCGGCTCTACAGCTAAGTCATGACGATTACCGGTACGCTGGAAATTACCCGCCTTGTCTCCAATAAATGGACGCGCAATCACCCGACCAATATTGTAATCACCATTAGTCAACTCTTCACGGGCGATTTCGCACAGTTCGTACAGGCGATCTAAACCGAAAGTCTCTTCGTGACAAGCAATCTGGAATACCGAGTCAGCAGAGGTATAGAAAATCGGTTTACCCGTTTTCATATGCTCTTCACCCAATTTATCCAAAATAACCGTACCAGAAGAGTGGCAATTACCGAGATAACCTGGCAGATTTGCGCGTTCTACCAGTTTATCCAACAATGCCTGCGGAAAGCTGTTCTCTTCATCTTTGAAGTAACCCCAGTCAAACAGCACCGGGACTCCGGCAATTTCCCAGTGACCTGACGGTGTATCTTTACCGGAAGAGAGTTCACTGGCGTAAGCGTAAGCGCCAATAATGTCCGCGTCTTTATCCAAACCTACAGGGAAAGTTCCACAGGACTCCTCAGTCGCTTTACCCAAACCTAAACGGCTTAAGTTCGGCAAATACAGAGGCCCTTTGCGACCGACATCAGCATCACCACGGGCGCACGCTTCCGCGATGTGCCCCAAGGTGTTAGATCCTTTATCACCAAATTTTTCAGCATCTTCACTGGCGCCAATGCCAAAAGAATCCAATACCATGATGAATGTTCGTTTCATAAATTTTCTCCTGCGTCAAATCACGCTAACAATGCGAAAATGCCACCATTTTCTAATAATAAGTATGGTTATTATTCGCCAATTTGGCGATAAACCATTGGTGTGGCTGGTTTGGCTTCTGTACCCAGAATGATAGCTTTACGTACTGCCTCTGCCGCTTCCTGCCATTCACTCTCATTGTTGGCATGAATAATAGCTAAGGGTGTACCTACATTAACTTCTGAACCCAGAGCAACGATATTACTCAGCCCCACGCTGTAATTAATGGGATCTGCGGCCTTACGGCGCCCTCCACCAAGAGAAACTACTGACATCCCTAAAGCACGGGTATCCATATACGTAATAAATCCATGCTGTTCAGCCAATACGGGTTTAGTGAAAACAGCGGTTGGCAAGTAACTGTCATAACGCTCGACGAAATCCGTCGGACCTTGTTGTGCCGCGACCATGCGACCAAAGATTTCGGCTGCTTTACCGTTATCTAAGACAGACTGGAGTTTATTGCAAGCATCTTCACGGCCTGTTGCCAAATGACCGGATACCAACATTTCAACACCTAGCGCCATTGTCACTTCGAGTAAACGTGGATTACGATTTTCACCCGTCAGAAATCGAACAGCTTCACGAACTTCAAGCGCATTACCCGCACTGGATGCCAGAACCTGATTCATATCCGTCAACAGCGCGGTAGTTTTACAACCTGCGCCGTTAGCCACGCCAACAATTGATTCCCCCAGTTGCAGTGACGTTTCATACGTTGACATAAACGCACCAGAGCCCACTTTGACATCCATTACCAGTGCGTCCAGGCCCTCAGCCAATTTTTTGCCAAGGATAGAGGCGGTGATCAAGGGAATAGAATCCACCGTCGCGGTAATATCACGAGTTGCATAGAAGCGTTTATCTGCCGGGGCCAGCGAATCGGTCTGACCGATAATCGCCACGCCAACATCCTGAATAATGTCACGGAAACGCCGCTCATCAGGAAAAATATCAAACCCAGGAATCGCTTCCAGCTTGTCCAGCGTTCCCCCGGTATGGCCTAAACCTCGGCCGGAAATCATCGGAACATAACCGCCGCAGGCCGCCACCATCGGGCCAAGCATCAGGGAGGTCACATCACCAACACCGCCGGTCGAATGTTTATCTACAATCGGGCCGTTCAGATTCAGGCTTTGCCAGTTCAAAACGGTACCGGAGTCACGCATAGCCAACGTCAGGGCGACACGTTCTTCCATCACCATATCCTGAAAGTGGATAACCATCGCCAGCGCAGCAATTTGTCCTTCGGAAACGGTATTGTCACGCACGCCATTGATGAAGAAGCGGATCTCTTCTTCGCTCAGTGGATATCCATCACGCTTTTTACGGATAATTTCCTGTGCCAGAAACAAAGCATTCTCCTAATCATGATTAAAATCGGGAAAAACTCAGTGGTTACGCACTGATTGACGCGGTACTCGATTATCAATAATTGCTGCTTTGTTCTTGATTCTGATGCCCCAGAGTGGTTAGCAAACTGCCCAACAAGCTGGAAGCCCCAAACCGGAAATGACGGGCATCAGCCCATTTGTCACCCATGATATGATCAGCTAATGCCAGATATTGTGCAGCCTCTTCCGCGGTACGCACGCCACCAGCCGGTTTGAAACCAACTGTTTCACCCACGCCCATCTCATGAATCACCTTCATCATGATTTCAGCGCTTGCCAATGTCGCGTTAACCGGCACTTTCCCCGTAGAGGTTTTGATAAAATCCGCACCCGCGTTGATTGAAATTTCAGACGCCTTACGGATCAGGGATTCCTCTTTTAGTTCACCGGTTTCAATAATGACTTTTAACAGCACTCCCACTTCTGCGCAGGCGGCTTTACACGCTTTTACCATGTCAAAACCGACTTGTTCATTACCGGCCATCAATGCACGGTATGGGAAAACCACGTCGACCTCATCAGCGCCATAAGCGATAGCCGCTTGGGTTTCAGCTAAAGCGATATCAATATCGTCATTGCCGTGTGGGAAGTTTGTCACTGTTGCAATGCGGATTTCAGGAGTGCCCTGTTCACGTAATACTTTACGCGCCAGAGGAATAAAACGAGGGTAGATACAGATAGCCGCAGTATTACCCACCGGGCTTTTCGCCTGATGACAAAGCGCCGTCACTTTTTCATCGGTATCATTATCATTGAGTGTCGTTAAATCCATCAAACTCAGCGCACGCTGCGCTGCTGCGGTTAAATCGGTCATAAAACTCTCCAACGTTATTATCGCGGCTAGCTTTTGCTAGAGCCACACATGCTGTTAAACGATTGTTTGTTGGCGAGCGGACTTGGTTCCATAAAGATGTCGCGATGGTATGCCTACAGCGACGATTGAACTCCTTTTCACCGCACTATGCTCTCTTCGGCTTATGGTCCTTAATGCGAGCCTCGCCTTGACTCCTTGAAATTTGGCATATCTTATATTTGAACATTTCAACGTTCAAAAAATTGTGCCAAAAATCACACTAATTACATGTAATTTGCAAGATAATAATTTCAAATGTGATTTTTATCACATTAAACTATGTTTATCATGGGGTTTACCGGCAAATCCAACTTGCTTATCATCAAATAATACACGACAAAAAATATAACTCACGAATTAAGGATAAACCGGTAGGAAAATAGATTGCAGGCGGGATTATCCCACCTGCCTATTTCAACAACGTTACAGAGCCAGGAAGAAACCTGCAATCGTTGCACTCATTAAGTTGGAGAGTGTACCCGCTATAATGGCTTTCATCCCCAAACGAGCAACATCACCGCGACGGTTCGGCGCCATACCGCCCAGACCACCAAGCAGGATAGCAACGGAAGAAAGATTAGCGAAACCACACAATGCGAAGGAGATAATCGCTTTGGTGTGATCTGACAGCACCTGCAAGCCAGCAGCCGCAACCACATCATCCGGTTTCAAATATTCACCGAAATTCATAAAGGCAACAAATTCGTTCACAACCAGTTTTTGACCGATGAAAGAACCCGCAACTGTTGCTTCATTCCACGGAACACCAATCAGGTAAGCAATCGGCGCACAAATCCAACCCAACATCAGTTCAAGAGAAAGTTGTGGATATTTAAACAAACCACCGATACCACCGAGAATACCATTTAACAATGCAATCAGGGCCACAAACGCCAACAACATTGCACCGACGTTCAATGCCAATTGCATACCAGAAGCGGCGCCAGAGGCGGCAGCATCGATGATGTTAGCAGGGCGTTCCTCTTCCGAAACCAGTGACATTGCATCAACGGTATCAGATGTTTTTTCAGTTTCAGGCACCATCAATTTAGCGAACAACAGGCCGCCTGGCGCCGCCATAAAGGAAGCCGCAATCAGATATTCCAAAGGAACACCCATTGATGCATAACCCGCCAGTACCGAACCCGCAACGGATGCCAGACCACCACACATTACCGCAAACAGTTCAGATTGAGTCATGGTAGCAATATAAGGGCGAACAACCAGCGGCGCCTCAGTTTGGCCCACGAAAATATTGGCTGTCGCAGACAAAGATTCTGTACGTGAAGTGCCGAGAATTTTTTGCAGACCACCGCCCAATATTTTGATAACTAGCTGCATAACGCCAATGTAGTACAACACAGCGATCAATGAAGAGAAGAAAACAATAATAGGCAGCACACGCAGGGCGAAAACAAATCCCCCGCCACCAAACAGTTCAAACATTTTGGGGGAAACTAATCCACCAAAAATAAAATCCATTCCTTTCTGACCATACTGGATAACACTGGAAACTCCCTCAGACATCCCTATTAATATCTTCTTACCTGCGGGAACATAAAGTACGAAAGCACCGATAGCGACCTGAATCAAAAAGGCGCCAAGGACAGTACGAAGTTTAATAGCACGATAATTACTGGAAAAGAGTACTGCGATCAAGATCAGCACTGCCATCCCGACCAGGCTCATAAGGAGTTGCATTGGAAGAATCCCTGTTCACTTAATAATAAATTAAATATGCCAGTTGAACGTAAATCATTCACTGACGATGAGTCGGCGCTGATTATACTCAGTCATCGGAATGAACAAGCTATTGACATCACAAATATCTACTGAAAAAAGCGATAAAAAAAATGATAAATGTGATGTGAATCACACAAATTACAAAAATAATCTGCAATGAATAATCTAATCTCGGAATGGCAAAATAATCGACAATTAAGGAATAATTATCAGGTAAGCGCAATTAAAGTGTAGCGGTTATAATCCTCAGACAACAACTCTGACATAATATTCACATCCATAGATAAGCAAACGAAGCAATGTTCCAAAGATAACTCTAAGGAAATAAGCCCATATTTAAATTACGAGTGATTCCTCTATGGAGATAACAATTTATTTTTTTGAATAACAATCAAACGGTTGTATAAAAACAATTAATTCAATATCTTTAGGTAAGTGAAAATAATGAAAGCCAATATGCTAGAAGAACGCTTGAAAGAGTTTTTAAAACAACGGCTCGCAAATTCTAATGATAATGCTCATGATATTGGGCATCTGATCCGCGTTGCAAATAATGCGAAAAGAATCATGGAGAAAGAAGGAGGTGAGCCTTTAATCATCATTGCCTCAAGTTACTTACATGACATCGTGTCATTACCAAAGAATCATCCAGAGAAAAAACAATCTTCAAAACTGGCAGCACAGGAAGCCACCAGAATTCTGTCTACTGAATTTCCAGAGTTCCCAAAAGAGTTTTATAGTTCGGTAGAACACTCCATTATAACTCATAGCTACAGTGCAAACTTACCTCCAGAAACGACAGAAGCTAAGATACTCCAAGATGCAGACCGATTGGATGCGTTAGGAGCCATCGGACTCGCCAGAGTATTTTATATCGCAGGCATGCTCGGCCAAGGGCTTTTTCATCATGATGATCCTTTTGCACTTAATCGCCCGTTGGATGACAAATCCTATACAATCGATCACTTTCAGACCAAGCTATTGAAGCTCCCGGAAAAGATGAACACCACCGAAGGCAAGAAGATCGCACAATCGAACGCCCAATATTTGGTTGATTTTTTGAGCAAACTCTCAAGCGAAATTAAAGGCGATTTGATTAACACGGACGAATTTATAAAGGATTTTTTCGATGGGAACTAAAAAAAGAAGTTAAAATCTCGCTATACATCATACAACCAATCCAAATAGTTCAACACTGTTATGATAAAGTTGGTTGGCAATTTCATCCGAAGATTCATGACGAATCTCACATAACGAAGCAAAAACTCCGGCAACTCTTTCCGGTCGGTTAGGTTCTCCCTGAAAGCCGAAAAGTGGCATATCCGGGGCATCGGTTTCCAACACAAGAGACGTCAACGGGAGTTCAGCCATCACACGACGTGTTTTCTGCGCTCTTTCATAAGTAATGGTTCCCCCTACCCCAATGTAATATCCCAAACGGATAAAAGTTTCTGCCTGCGATAAACTACCGGCAAATCCGTGTACTACACCGGTACGGGGGAGGTCGATTTTTCTTAGGATCGCTGCCAGCTGATCATGGCTTTTTCGGGAATGAAGGATAACCGGTAATTCATACTGTTTTGCTAACCGCAATTGAGCGCATAACAACGCTTTCTGCTTTTCAAACTGGGGTTCAGCCATGTAGAGATCGAGCCCAATCTCCCCAACCGCGACCAACTTTTCGTGTTTCTGTTTCAGAAATTGTTCCAGATCCGCAAGATGCGCTTCCTGATGTTGATCGATATAAAGGGGATGCAAACCCAATGCGGCATAAATCGCTGGATAAGAATGAGCCAGTTCAGATACCCGTTGCAAATTGTCCCTACTAATAGCAGGGATAACAATTTTATCCACACCAACCTGTGCCGCCAGTCGCAGGCTTCGCTGCTCATCACCACAAAACGGCGGGAAATCAAAATGGCAGTGGGTATCAATAAACATCAAACTATCCGTTATCAATCTGTTCTGACAATACAGCTAAGTCAGTCGGCAACGCCAACGGGCTATTTTCTTCGTTCTGGCACAAAATATTATCGCTTAAGCAGTCGTTGTTATCCTTAGCAAGGCTAAACTTATTACCAATAAATAAGTGACCAACTGTCTCCAGGAAATAGCGCCCACAACGACGTCCAAGGTGATAATCCCTATTCAGCGCCGGCAAACGGCTACCTAATGCGCTGGTCGTTAAGGATGCTGGCGGATAGATCTCAAAAATCTGTACATCATCAGGTGGATTTTCAATAAATTTCTGGGTGCGGTAGTAGCTTGTCGCATGTTGTTGTAGCATCCGTACCATCTTTTGCAGACCACTATCCCCCAACCAACGTTCCATTCGTTGTACCCAATCAGGCGTGTAATAGAGCTGTGAAGGGACTGTGCGGATCACCACTATGGTATCAGCACCTCGCCGATACGCCTCTTCTACCGGAATCGCGTCACTGATGCCGCCATCATAATAAACAACACCATGTATCGTCACACCATTGCGATAAAACCCAGGAATGGCGCTTGATGCCTTAATCACTTCCAGCCAGTTGTGCTTATCAGGCTGGAAATAGGTAGGTTCAAAATTATCCGCACGACATGCACAAGTATAAAACTCACATCCGGCCTCAAATCTGCGCAAAGCTGTCGGGATATCCAATGGCAGGTCCTGAAAAGCGGTCTGCACAAACCAATCTAAATCAACTAAATGACCACCACGTACAAAACGCAAAGGGTTAAAGAAGGCTGGATTAGTTGTATAACGACTGATGGCTCGCCGGGCATATCCACGCTGTCCGCAAATATAAGCTGAAAGGTTCTGAGCGCCTGCCGAAGTGCCAAGCAGGAGATCAAACGGGTTAAACTCAACGCGCATAAATTCATCCAGCACACCCGCAGTAAAAATGCCGCGTTGCCCTCCACCTTCACAAACCAGTGCAATCTTTCCAGTTTTAATATGCGACTTATATTTATAGGATAATAGATCGATATTTCCCAACGTTATCGGTATACGTTTCCCCACACAGCCCCCAAGAAAATAAATGACGGATAGAGAGCATAACTTGGGAAGTTATTATCCGTCATTATATTATGGTGCTACATAGTCAATATTTTGATAAAAGTCCCCTGGTGAGGGCGCATATCCGGTTACTACAAATCCAGTTACTACAAATCTGGTTACTACAAAGCAAAATAATTTGAATGGAAAACAACCACTCAATTAATAAAATATATTATTTTTTTATGGTCAAACCGTTTTGAATAGATTTGACCCCTTCCACTTGAGAGATAATCTCTATAATTTTTCTAGATTGTTCCTCACTGTTCACGAAACCAGAAATATAAACGACCCTCTTCTCTGTTTTGATAGAGATATCACTACTGTTGATACCTTTTGCCGCCAACAGCTCACTTTTAATCTTTGCTGTGGTAGCACTATCACCCATATAACCATCAATGCTTTTCATTGAGCTATCGATTTTCTGACCAGCACTGTCGAGTGCTTGTGTCGCTTTATTTTTAAAAGACTCTTCCGCCAATACACTACTGCTAATCAAGGTGGTCCCCAAGGCAATAGCCATCAACAAGTGAGCCAATTTAACATTCTTCATCCTATACCTTCCTTAATTGCCGGTTAGATTTCTGAATCTATAAAGCCATTCAAACCGTTTTTACACTAATGCTTCTTTACACAAAGAATCGCAATCCACATTAGAATTAAAAACAGGTTATCGCTCCCAATAGCTGAAAGGCTAAATCGGGAAATAAGCACATCAACACAGTAAAGACTGAGGAAATAGTAACAGGAAAATAAAGCAAAGCGCTATAAAATAAGACCGATCTTACCCGACTAAATTATAAATTATTCTTGTGTTACATATATTTTTGTAAAGAAAAAGGCTAACTTATTGTTAGCCTTAAAAATATTAATGTTCCCGCGTTTTGCGGAAATTGACGTCAGGATAACGTTCACCCGTCAGATTTAGGTTAACCATTGTTGGAGCAATATAGGTCAGGTTGTCACCACCATCGAGCGCCAGATTTTGCTCATTCTTACGCTTAAACTCTTCCAACTTCTTAGCGTCATGACATTCAACCCAACGCGCCGTTGAGACGTTTACCGGTTCATATAAAGCTTCAACGTTGTATTCGCTTTTTAAACGGGCAACAACGACATCAAACTGGAGAATACCAACGGCTCCCACAATCAAATCGTTATTTGTCAGTGGACGGAATACCTGTACAGCGCCTTCCTCAGATAATTGAACCAATCCTTTCAAGAGCTGTTTCTGTTTCAGAGGATCACGCAAGCGAATACGACGGAACAATTCCGGAGCAAAGTTAGGAATACCGGTAAATTTCAGATCTTCCCCTTGTGTAAAGGTGTCACCAATCTGAATTGTCCCGTGGTTATGCAAACCGATAATATCTCCCGGGTAGGCATGATCCACATGAGAACGATCACCCGCCATAAATGTCAGCGCATCAGAAATCACCACATCTTTCTTAATTCTTACCTGATGCAGCTTCATGCCTTTTTCATATTTACCCGATACAACACGCAAGAAAGCCACGCGGTCACGGTGTTTAGGGTCCATATTGGCCTGGATCTTAAAGATAAACCCGGTAAATTTATCTTCCTGAGCGGAGACTTCGCGGACATCTGTCTGACGCGGCATCGGCGCAGGCGCCCATTTCACCAAACCGTCCAGCATGTGATTAACACCGAAGTTACCTAGCGCAGTACCAAAAAATACCGGTGTCAGTTCACCTTGCAAAAATGCATCATGATCAAACTCATGGGAAGCCCCCTGCACCAGTTCCAGTTCCTGACGCAGTTGTTCAGCCAAATCCTCACCAATCGCGGCATCCAGTTCAGGATTATTCAGCCCCTTAATTGCGCGGACTTCCTGAATCGTGTGCCCCTTTCCGGTCTGATACAGGTAAGTTTCATCAAAATAGAGGTGATAAACCCCTTTAAAAGACTTACCGCACCCAATCGGCCAGGTAATCGGAGAACAAGCGATATTCAACTCATTTTCCACTTCATCCATCAGTTCCATTGGATCACGGATATCGCGGTCCAGCTTGTTCATGAATGTTAGAATCGGGGTATCGCGCAGACGGGTCACTTCCATCAATTTACGTGTCCGATCTTCAACCCCTTTAGCGGCATCAATGACCATCAAGCAACAGTCAACCGCCGTCAATGTGCGATAAGTATCTTCGGAGAAATCTTCATGCCCTGGCGTATCCAACAGGTTAACCAGACAATCTTGATAAGGAAACTGCATCACAGAAGTGGTAATGGAAATACCACGCTGTTTCTCCATTTCCATCCAGTCAGACTTCGCGTGCTGGTTTGAACCACGACCTTTCACTGTACCGGCTTTCTGAATCGCCTGTCCAAACAGCAACACTTTTTCAGTAATCGTCGTTTTCCCTGCGTCAGGGTGAGAAATGATAGCAAAAGTTCGCCGTTTAGCGACTTCCTGCTGAAAAGGGGAATTTGACATCAATAACAATCTTCTGCTTTATATACGGGCTTGTATTCAACATCAGACGCTTCCCCGCAAGGAAAACAGTTGCCAAACCCGTGGGTGAATGAAAAATTGGCGCTCATTTTCGCTGAAATTGGTGTTATAAACAATCAATCAATTTTATAGCACTTATCAGGCAAACAGCGGCAACGCCATGATGATGGCATCTTCTTTACCTGTCGCGGTAGGATAGTAACGCTTACGCACAGAGACTTGGTTAAACCCTGATTGTTCATACAATCCAATAGCGGAATGATTCGATTGTCTGACTTCAAGCCATAAGGTATTCACCCCTTTACCCGGCAGAATTGATATTAAATACGCTAATAATCCTTTACCATAACCCTTACCTTGGTAGTCAGGATGAATAGCGATATTAAACAGGGTTGCTTCATCTAATATCACTTGGGTTATCGCAAAGCCAATAAGTTGTTCATTAATCGCTATTTTATAATTCAAATACCGCTCACCCTGATTACTGAAAAATGTTTTCTCACTCCACGGGAACGCGTGACTGGCTTTCTCAACCAGAAAAGCGGACGGGAGATCAGCGGGAGTTAATAGAGAAATGTTGTTCATGTTGAGAAATCTGTTGCCAGAGAGAACGTTTTGCCTGTCCATCACAATATAAATCATTTAATGCCGGGCTTCTCAAAGAAATTCCCGGCCATGATAGTGTAATATCCACACCTAACAACCAATATGGGCACTTAACCTGTTCCGGTAACATTGCAACATTATTTGCTGTAATGCAGTAAACAGAGGATTTATCCAACCCCATAGCGGTGAAAATATCTATTAATAATGAATTAGTTAAATCAATGTGGTCATTGGTAATAATCAGCAGACGGGTGGTATCAGGTAAGTGAACAGCTAATTCACCTTGTAAAACCGTCGGGTTACGTAAGGTCCATTGGGTAATTCCCAGTTGAGCTAATAACCTGTCGCGCCGGGTTACCATATCTATCCACCTGCTGTAAAAAATAATCGGTAATATGTTATCAGAGGCCACGATCTGCGCCAATATTGGGTGTTAGATTTATTATTTCCTGATATTTGGACACAGAACATAAAGGAGCTTATAGACAAATGTCTGCGTTAACCCCCGCCAGTGAAGTTATTTTGCGTCACCGTGAGCAACTTAGCTCTCATCACCTGCTCTTCGCCGGTGATATTCAGGACACACTGGCAACCCAAATTGATGCTGCCAGTGTGCGAGTGCACACTAACCAATATCATCACTGGCAATCACTGATCCGCACTCTCGGTGATCATGCCTGGTTTGGACTGGTAGCCGAAAAAGCATTTACCCAGGGTTGTGACACCCTGATCTACTACTGGCCTAAAAGTAAGCAGGAAGCTCGCTTTCAATTACGCAGCCTGTTCTCTATTTTGCCAAAAGGTATCAATATTTTTATTGTCGGAGAAAACCGTAGCGGAGTACGTAGTGTAGACAAACTGATGGAAGGCATGGCAACTTTTCGAAAAATCGACAGCGCCCGCCGTTGCAGCCTGTTCTACGGTCAGTTAGAACATGAAGTACAGTTCGAACAGGATAACTGGTGGAACAGTTATCAGGTGGAAAACGTCATAGTGAATACGTTGCCGGGTGTATTTAGCCAGGATGAACTGGATGTTGGCAGCCGTTTATTGCTTTCTACCTTTGACAAACCTCTCTCTGGCAATTTACTGGATATCGCCTGTGGTGCGGGTGTTCTGGCAGCCGTATTGGGTAAGAAAAATCCTGAGTTAGCACTTACTCTCAGTGATGTTAATGCAGCAGCCATTGCCTCCAGTAAAGCGACCTTAAAAGCGAATAAACTGGAAGGCCACGTTGTTGTCAGTAACGTTTATTCCAATATTGAAGGTAAATTCGACTGGATTATCTCTAATCCTCCTTTCCATGAAGGATTAAAAACCAGTTTACTGGCAGCCGATGATCTGATCCGCCAAGCTCCCAACCACCTAAAACCCGGAGGAAAATTGCGGATTGTCGCCAATGCCTTCCTGCCTTATCCCGATTTACTGGATAAAACTTTTGGCAGTCATGAAGTCATTGCTCAGACCGGGAAATTCAAGGTTTATCAGGCAACAAAAAAATTCTAATTGACTCAGCCTGTCCTTGATTCAAGGGCAGGTTATTTTTGATAACAACATAATAGAAGGGTGACGATTTTTACGGCAACCATGCAACGCTTATAAATAATGATTGACGCCGACTACAAAACCTCTAAAATGCGCCTCCATGCTATCAATCAACAGATTGATAGTGTCTGAATTTGCGAGGGTGGCGGAATTGGTAGACGCGCTAGCTTCAGGTGTTAGTGTCCTTACGGACGTGGGGGTTCAAGTCCCCCCCTTCGCACCAAATCAGACAACCGCTGATTGAATTCGGCAGTAGAAAATACAATGACAGTACCTGCGAGGGTGGCGGAATTGGTAGACGCGCTAGCTTCAGGTGTTAGTGTCCTTACGGACGTGAGGGTTCAAGTCCCTCCTTTCGCACCAATCTGTTCATTTTCTTTATTTCTATAATCGCGTTTCTCATCCATTCTTTCTTCAATAAAACGTCAAAAACAGCCAAATCGGTGCATTCCAGCCAATAAAGCACACAACACAGCAAACCCTGATGGTATCAACAAAAAATGGCGTGACTTCTGGTTTAGCAGCATAAATAGCGTCAACAGCATCGCTAATACCATCCCAATTTTGAACTGCTCAATTCCAGGATTGACGATGACGAATAGCATGCCAGCCAGGCTAGATAAACCGATTCCCCACAAGCTGGTAATACCCTGCCAGAAAAGCGATCTCTCTCTGTCTTTAATTCTGATCATAACTTGCACCCAGTCAAATGATAATGATTACCAATATCATATACAAAAAAGTGTGAAGTACAAGCCAGTTGCAGTTGCTTAATACTTTGAGATGACCTGCGACATTTCGTCCTGTTCGCCATATAAAACGATCCCGGACGTATCGATTTGATTTTCCAACTGACGCAGGTCATAAGCGCTCTGGAGACGCAACCAAAACTCAGGTGTACTTCCCAGCGCTGCGGCAATACGAATTGCCAGTGATGGAGTTAACGCAGTTTTACCGGCAAGAAAACGCGATATCGTAGCGGGTGTTACTCCAATATTGAGTGCAAAGCGACGACCACTAACACCCATATCCTTTAAATCTCTGGCTATAATCTCTCCAGGATGGGAAATTTTAAACTGTCTCATTAGTGATAATCCTCATAATTCAAAATGTAAGCATCACCGTTAATGAACTGAAAAGTAATGCGCCAGTTAGCCCGGACAGTGATAGACCAGTAACCTTCGCGATCTCCTTTCAACGGGTGAAGTTTATAGATTTGACGGTTTAACTCGCCTATTTCATTTGCCACATCAATAGCCTGTAAACGGTCGTTAATCCTCTCGGCATCCTGCGCCGGTACACCAGAAGTAATCCCTTTTTCAAAAAGTTGCTTCAACCCTTTGTGATTGAATGATTTAATCATCGTCCTATCCGTATTACATGGTGTGTAATAGCATACGACAATGTTACACGTCATGCAATAGTCACAATAAGTCGTCTGGCTGGGACGAACAGGAACACGGCACCGGAGAATTTTGGGGTATTCGCCGTGTCTCGGCGGCTGACAAGAGCGCACTTTCAGACTGGCTCCTCGACAGCCTCGCATTGGGCGAGGGTTTACGGCGGATTTCGCTAAAAAGAACAAAAAAATTAAGGCCGGGTGTGCTATCCGGCCTTAACTCTTTATTTCTCAACCACGCACAATAATTACTTTAACTGCATCGCATCACGTATCGTGAAGAACAGATCTGTCTGGTCAGTCAGCCCCACAACATTGGCTGCCTGAGGACCATAAGCGGCCACCCGGAGTTGAGTGCCAGTATGTTCCTGTTCCTTACCCTCGGAAGTACCGTAATTTACCGCCATCACCCCACCATCTTTAGTGATTAGTGCCTGAGTCAACCCCGGAGATTTTATATGCGCTTCAATAATCTGGCTGGAGTGAGCATGATCAGCGGTGACAATCACTAATGTATCACCGTGCTTACGCGCATATTTCAAGCCAACTTGTACCGCCTCATCCAATGCGACAGTTTCACCAATCTGCCCACAAGGATTAGCTTTGTGATCTTGCTTATCAATAGAAGCGCTCTCCACTTGTAAGAAGAAACCTTTCTTATGCTCTTTTAACAGATCAATGGCTTTCTCCGTCATCTGTGCCAACGTCGGCGCATCAGGATTCCGTTTCGAATTAACTTTACACGTCACTGGGGGGTTATCAATATTACCGTGATAAACTGCTTTAGGTCCTTCCCAAGAAATGTCCATATTGTCTTCATGGAACAGGCCCAACAGCGGTTTTTTCTGATTCGCTCCAGTAACGGATGCCAATGACTTAGCATCCCTAACCAACTGATAACCCTGTTCCTGTGCCTGCTGCTCCAGCGTTTTATCCTTACCAGCGCCGGCAACTGATTTCTGGGCGAAAAATTTGGCGCCTCCACCTAATGTGACATCAGCACGAGCCACTAATAATTGCTCTGTAATGGAACCACGCCCGCCATTTTCTAGCGCATTCGTTGGGCATTTTTCTATCGTCTCCTGCGGGCCATAGCAATCACGGTGAGTGACATGCGCATAAAGCGCTGCCGGCGTTGCATCCTGTATCCTAGCCGTCGTTACGTTACCCGTTGCTTTACCATTCGCTTTTGCCAGCTCAAGCAGAGTTTGATGATCTTTACCAAATACATCGATACCCAACGCGCCATTATAGGTTTTTACACCAGAAGCCCAGGCTGTGGCAGAAGCGGCTGAATCAGTCGCATAGTTGGGTTTACGACTCTTTTTATCCAGAGAATAGTGAGTGTATTGGCCGGTAAATGGCAAGGCATCAATTCCTTTGAAAAATCCACCCGCACCTTCCGCATAGTTACGGGCAATAGTAATCTCAGAATCCCCCATACCATCACCAATAAACAGAATAACGTTCTTAGCTTTATGGTTATTTATCGCTGCTTTTAATGCCTCAGTCTGGTTTTGAGTCATACGGCGAGCACCACCAAATTCCGTAATATTACCTTTTACCGACCGACCTTCCGCCATAATTTGATCGACATTCTGATCACCAGCCGCCAACACCGGTAAGCTGACACCTGAAATTAAAGCTGAGACCATAACCGCAACCAAACTTTTCGTATACTTGTTCGACATTAAGGTTTCCTTATTAAAACGTAATCGGAATAAAAATCATCGTTATCTGATAAAGGGATACTAAATAAGCTATGTGACAATTATGTGAAGAAAATAAATTAATTCACCATTTTGCTACCAACGACCGGGTTCCGTGGTACAAGGTTTCACACCACGAAATATAATTATGACCACTAGAAACTTCACTGGATTCAACTGGATAACCTTTCTGTAATAACATCTCTTTCAGGCGACGATTATTATATAAAATGCCCTCCAATTCCCCGCGATTAATTTCAAACAATCCCGCTTGCAAATAAAAACGCAGCGGTTTTCTCTCTGCTTTGGCAAATTCACGGATCAACCATTCAGGCTTTTCTCCCTGCGGCGCCCACCAATATGAACCAGACATACTGAGAACATTGCCAAACAATTCAGGATGATTAAATGCCACCCACGAAGATGCCAATCCACCATAGCTGGAACCTGAAATAATGGTACGTTCTGCCGGAGCTTTAATACCCTGACCGGCCAGCCACGGCATCAATTCTCTCGCCATAAATTCAGCAAAATTAGGATTGGGAGGCAGTTCCTGACCCCGACGTACACTATCCAAGCTATCAATAAACACCACATACATAGGTGGAATCTTGCCCTGTTCAATCAGGGAATCGAAAAATCTATCAATGTAGTACTGCTTACGGTAAATCTTCCCATCAAACAGCACCAACATAGCAGGCTGTTTAATCGGAGTAACCGGTTGATAAATCGCAATTTCTCGACTATTACCCAGAATCTTACTCGCAAGCTGATGAAGTTTAGTCGCTCCCTGAAAAGGCGATTGTTTGAATTGTGCGATATCACATAAGGTTGACCTTAATGCCAGCAATGAATCATGATTAAACACATCTTCGGATAAAGTCGGTACCACATTTTTATTTAATGGATCGGCCTGCGCCGTTACCAAAATCGACCTACGCTGTTCGTCAGCCGTGCCTTCAACCCGCGGCAAATCCGGCGCCAATTTATATTGCATCAAGGTATCTGACGGAACGATATAACTACGAAACCAAACATCAGTACCCGCCAAATGTGACATTGGATCATGATCACCACTCGGTGCACCAAAAATAAAGACATTCGCTTTTGCTCCACGCCACAAGAAAGTGACTCGCTTATGCTTATCATCATAATCTTCAATCAACGGCGCGCCCTTGCGGGTTATTTCCCTCCAGAAGGCATGAGTACCTTTTCCTTGTGCGATATCAGCCTGAAGTTGTTTCAGACGCTGGCTCTTTGGTAGCTGTCCATAATCATTATCCTTGGGAATATAAGGTGGAAATGACAACGTAAGCTGCCACGGCTCTCCCGCCTTACCCTTAGCTGCCAACCGATATTTTCCTGCCTGAGGAACAGTAAAGCCAATTGACTGACGAGCATCCACCGGACTATCAGTGAAAAGCGTGCGAATATGTTGTTGATTACCCTTCTGCACCACCAATTTTTGCATACCCAATGCCGATCCCTTTACATAATGTTCAGCCTGAATTTTAAATTCAATACACAATCTCCCCTGAGAATTAAAACTCCCGGTTATTGCTTGCTGATCTTGCTGAAATTTTATTTGGTGACACTGAGAAGCAAAGACATTAAAAGAAGCCATAAGAGCAAATATCATTATGTTTATTTTCATTTTTTTCTCTTTTTAGATGGTTGATTACTGATATTCAATTTTTTTGACACGGCAAATCATGCACTAAGTTCTTATTTAAGCATAAGAACAATTACTATTATTAATAGCATAAATTGTGTGTTAGCTTTCATTAAAATAATTCTTTAACAAGACGAAATAATTTATGGATGGATACATAAATAATTCAATATCTTGATATGATATTAGTCGAACCATTCTATCTTTCAAAAGATTAAGTAACAAATAATACGGGATATAATCTATCCCGCATCGTCAAATTTGATAAAAATAAAACGAGTTAGCTACATCTGAATTAAATACAGAATTTAACTCACATCCATAGAATCTAAAATCCCCTGGCTCATACTTTTAGCAAAATCCCAATCATATTTTTCATAAACACGAGACAGAGCAATAAAAGGCGCGCCTGAATAGAACATTTCATATTGAGTATGACGTGATGCAAATTCAGAACCGATCGCATCCCACACTAACTTCAATAATTTCACTCGTTCAATGGGGGCCAGTAAAGTTGAATATTGTGTTTTTTCTATTAAATCACGAATTTCTGGATTTGCTAAATCAATATAATTTGACGGTAACATAATCACACCACCACCTGAGAGTTTTCTGATGCTTTCTATCACCTTTGGATAAGTTGACTGCAATAAAACCTGGCAAGCATACAGTTGTGATCGATTGGGAATATAATATTCATTATGCCGATCAGGATTGTGGATCAAACCACGAAACAGCCCTTCAATATTAGTAGCATAACAAGCAAGCTCGGCTAACGATTCACGAACAGCCGGAAATTCATTAACGCCGGTAGCTTCGGTAAGTTGATGAGCCAAACCCGTTAAGAAATGTAATTTAACGGCATACCGAGCCATACCCTGAACATCCATTAAAACGTCAGCACCAGTTGCCAGAAATTGCTGGCGACACATCTCCGTATTTTTATAAACAAATACTCTTTCCCACGGAACAAAAACATCGTCGAAATAAATTACCGCATCATTTTCGTCAAATTGATGTGCTAAAGGGGAGTCAAATTTATTACTGCCTATTTCATAGGATTTTCTGGAAAGAATTTTTATTCCCTTAGTATTCAATGGTAATGCAAAAGACACCGCATATTTATCATCAACGCCCTCTTTGAGTGGATTAAACACGCCAACAACCACTTCCTCTGCAAGGACGGCCGCTGTTCCTAACATCTTTGCCCCGCGAACAATGATTCCTTGCGGTTTTTCTTCCAATACTCCAAGAGTATGAAATTCGTTTTTTATATGCTCACTAGGCGTTTTGGAACGATCACCTTGTGGATTGATTAATGTGAAAGCTAAATAAATATCTTTATCGCGGGCATATGAATAGTAATTTTTCAATGCCTCAGCCCTATCCTTGGAATATTCCTCAAATACTTCCAGATGAGTCATTATTCCGGTAAAAGCGGCAGAAACATGATCTGGACTTCTACCTAGCCAACCACAACTCTGCATTGCCCAAGCATACGCAGCCTCACCTCTGGCAATTAATTTCTCTCGGGTAGTAGGAAGTTCCCAACATAAACCAACACGCTTACCACCAGGTGTTTCGAACGTCATCCGATCAGCGTGTGCTGCCTGATAATCATAAAGTGAAGCTACAGTTCTAATTGCATTCCGAAAAGCAGGGTGATCCACGTGATTAGTGATCTTTTCTCCATTCAGAAAAATGGTTCTTCCATCACGCAAGCCTTCAATATATTCCTCACCGGTCTTAGACATTAGCAACTTCCTCCGAAATAGAATTAATTTTAGGTAAATCGATCTTCAAAGGCATAGCAATTCCCTACCCTATTGTCGGGCATTGCCATTTAAATTTTTCTATCTAATTATTTTCTACGTATCCAGTATAGATTGAATCACAATGATTCGATAAAATATTTCAGTAAATTTTCTTGAGTATCTGTGATCTCTCTCTTAATTTGATACATAAATACGATTTATCTTCCTACTCTATTTATCTTAACCATCAACTCATTTAAGGACCGGTTGCCAGTTCAGGTATCATAATCCCACGCTGCACTGCGCTGAGGTACCCCCACAAATTTAGCGCTAATAAATCAAAACCCTATTTCGATAGATTTTGGCATGGTGGTTTAATACGCAGCTACTTCGTGGACTTTCCTTACCTGTTCGCTGTGCTTTGATGTGAGTAAGTTTAATAAATATATTAAACAATCAATCACTAAACCAATGTTTAGTAAAGTTTAATATCTCATTGCTTTTTCGATTAATTTATTTTCAAAAAAATTTTCGGGGTGAGATTTTGGCTAGTTTGATGGGGAGCCCTCGAAAGAGAGCTAAGGTTAGTTATATTGAATGCTTTGCAAACTCAATTATTGATTTCTCATCATTATGGCTTAGATGAAATATCTCACTGAAATCCAAGGTTTTTCTTATCTCATCAATAGCTTTTTGCTCTGCCAGTCCCGGCTTTCTTCTGTGATCAATGGTGAACAAAACCGTCTTCATATTTAGTATGTTTTCAGTTGAAGCAGCTTATTGAAGGAGCGGCAAAAATGCAGGGGGTTGAATATGAAATACAGTTAATAGGAGCCGCTCAAAGTAACCAACCGAGTCCTGTGTAGGTCGATTTCATTTATCAACAGGCTCAACAATATATCCCAAAACTTTCATCTGTTGCCAAAAGACCAGCAAGCGGCTGGCTAAGAGGACGCAACCTACTTTATGGAGCGCGTCAAATCTAATGGTGGTCGAGCCACCTACCTCAATTTTCGGTACAGAACTCAGTGTGGGTCATCATTATAATGAACTGTTTGACTTTTATGAAAATGTGATGATAGCCGCAGTGGAAATATTAGCCACTGTCACCCTAACTTACTGATTTCGGAGTTCATACTATGAATAATTCATTGACTGAATTCATACATGAATATATTAACCAACGCCAAAGTGATTTTACTTACCTTAGCGATAAGATTTGGGAACACCCTGAGACCAATTTTAAAGAAAACTTTTCTGCTGAACTGCTCGCAAATGCGTTAGAGAATGAAGGGTTTGTAGTTCAAAGAGGGGTAGGCAATATTGAGACCGCGTTTATCGCCAGTTATGGTAGTGGACACCCTGTGATTGCTTTACTTGGTGAGTATGATGCACTGTCTGGTTTAAGCCAAAAAGCAGGCTGTTATGAACCTAGTCCTGTAATTGAAAACGGTAACGGCCACGGGTGTGGACATAATTTACTGGGGACGGCCGCCCTTGCTGCGGCATTTGCAGTGAAAGCCTGGCTGCAAAAAAATCAACGCCTTGGAACTGTGCAGTTTTACGGCTGCCCAGCCGAAGAAGGAGGTTCCGGCAAAACATTTATGGTCCGGGAGGGCCTTTTTGATGATGTTGATGCAGCAATTACATGGCATCCTGAATCATTCAGTAGTGTATTTAATGTTCAGTCTCTGGCAAATATCCAAACAGCATTTCATTTCAAAGGGATTGCTTCACACGCCGCCAATTCTCCCCACCTAGGCAGAAGTGCTTTAGATGCTGTCAGTCTGATGAATGTGGGTGTTCAATTTCTTCGTGAACATATCATTCAGGAAGCACGAATTCATTATGCAGTGACTAATACGGGCGGTATGTCACCTAACGTTGTACAGGCTGATGCCGAAGTTTTATACCTTGTTCGCGCTCCGCAACGGGATCAGGCTCAAGATATTTATCAACGAGTTATTGATATCGCTAAAGGTGCCGCCTTAATGACCGGTACGCAATTGAATATTCGCTTTGACACAGCGTGTTCAAATTATGTTCCTAACCGCACGATGGAAAGAGCGATGTATCAATATGTTCAAGCTTTTGGTATTCCTGAATACACTGATGAAGAACGCCAATTTGCCGAAAAAATCCATCAAACACTGACAAAAGATGATTTACGCAATGTCAAATTCAATGCAACTCAGATAGCGGGTGAAGAGGGTAAACGCTGGAGTGAGCGACAAGAGGAAAAAGCACTGACAGATGAAGTCTTGCCTTATATAGAATCGCAGGAGTTAATATATGCCTCTACCGATGTTGGAGATGTTAGCTGGGTAACACCAACCGCCCAATGTTTCAGCCCCTGCTTTGCCTTTGGCACACCACTGCATACTTGGCAACTAGTCGCACAAGGACGTTCATCCATTGCTCACAAAGGGATGTGTCTTGCAGGGAAAATTATGGCCGCTACCGCGCTTGAATTATTAACAGACCCGGCTCTGCTATCAGAAGTTCAATCAGAGTTCAAACACCAGAGGGATAAAAATCCCTATCAGAGCCCCATTCCACCCGATGTTAAACCATCACCTTTGAAGTAACTTTGCTCCGATAAATACTGGCTTGCCTATAACAGGCAGACCAGTATTCAGTCATTTACATAATTAAAAAATAATAACGACAGCAAACACAAAGGAAAAAACATGAGTGAAACAACTCCCCCTGTAAATAAGAGCCCGGGACGCATTTTCGGTTTGATCGAAAGAGTTGGAAATAAAATTCCAAACCCTTTTATTTTGGTAGAGTTTGCAATATGGCAGGCGAAAATATTAGATCTTTCCCATGAGTTGACTAAACATCAGCAAAGTACTGAGCAACAAATGGCGCTGTTCAGCAGTCAAACGCAAATAACGACGACTAGCCGGTAATCGACTGACAACCTCAGAAGCGGCAAAATGTTCCACCTCAAATTGCCACCGCCCCTGATGAATATTCAATATCAGATCCCGGAAATCCAACTCTGCCAACGTTTCACCAATTAATGGATGCTGATTGAGTAAATCAATAATCGGCTGTCCATATTCCGTACCATGACAACAGTAATAAATCACACTCTTTCGCCGAAATATTCCCTTTACTTTGGCTCTAATAATGATTTTTTCCTTGAGTGAAGTGATCCCCTGCAAACGAAAACAACAACTGACAATATAGGCCAGAAACAACGCTTTCGGCTTTTCACAAACTTCAATCTGCAATCCATCAGGTAACGTCACTTGCAAACTTTCTGCTGATAAACGCTCACAACAGTAAGGCGATAAATTCTGTTCCAACCGGTTTAGCGTTATACCTGCCTGATAACCAGTAGGATAGCGGGGTTTATTCAACCGCCGCCAAATACTGTCAATCAAGGGAACGAAGTGGCTCAAGTTGCACCTCCGGCAATTCACCCTTAGTGAAAGTATGCGAAAGTACCTGTTCAACGGGGACAGGCTTAAACGGATTCACTCGTTGCACACAGAGCGTCCAAAACAGGGCATAGCTGGCGGTCAGACCCAATATGATGGCAAATGGAATATACACATCACTAGGATTCATTCCCGGAGGCGTGATGTTAATGATCGCCAAAATAATTCCTACACTAGAGACAATTTGAGGTAATGGGAAAAAGGGTGATTTATAGGCACGATGTAAATCAGGTCTGCGGATACGCAGCAATATCACAGAACATGTCACCAGTAAATAAGCGACACACCAGGCACATACAGCCGCTAATACCAAAGGCATAATCCGGTTCAAATCACCTTGAATAATAAAGGTATGTAAACAGGGGATCATTACTGCAACCAAAATCCCAAAGATTGGCGTTTTAAAACGTGGATGTAGATAAGCAAAAATACGCGGTAATGCGCCATCCAATGCCATACCATAGAGAATACGCGGTACCGCCGCCATCAGGGTATTAATCGTTGCCGCTCCCGCCAGTAATAGCCCAATACCAATCCAATATTTACCAAAATCCCCTATCACCTGACCGGCAAAAGCAGGAATTGCCATTGGCGTTTCTAGCAAGCGAACGTTATTTTCTACATCCACCAGCACATTTTCTACCTGATGGCTGATTGACGCGCCATATAGCCCCATGCAGAAAGCCACCCCACACAGGCCGGTTATCATTGCTCGCGGAAGAACTTTGGCAGAATTTTTAATTTCAGGCGCCATTGGCGTCACCAGCTCACAGCCGACAAACATAAACATCGCCATACCTACCAAGCTCAGTACCGCCAAGGGATCGCTCAGATTAAGCCCTTCACCAAACCAACTCTCCAGCGGCACAGCAAACGGCATTAATAATCCGCAAATACTGAAAATAACCAAAGTACTCCACATGCAGAATGTCAGCACAATTTCGACTTTACCAAACGCTTCAATACCCAACGCATTAAGTAAGCCGAACATAATCACTAACCCAACGCCTACCATCCATGAAGCGTTATGACTTTCCACCATCGTATTTAGGCTGTCAAAATTCACTAATGCCATGATACCGGAGAGGATCGTTTCTGCTGTACCCGCAAAAATATGGACAATTAAATAAGCCGAAAGCGCACCGGTAATCGCCCAGAATCGCCCCATACCACAAGAGATATAATCATAGACAGAGCCGGAGGTAGGTAAAATAGCCGCCGCCTCGGCAAATGTCGTCACTTGGGCCTGCATCATGATAAAACTGATCAGCATTGCCAGTACGAAAGTATCACCACCAATCCCAAAACCACTGGTCACAGTCAGAATAACCGGGCTTGCCATAATCACCCCGACAGAACTTGCCAGTGCGGTAGGAAACCCCACCACTCCCTTTTCAATATGCGAAGTCAGTCGTGTTGACATATTCATTTATCTTCCCTCTTAACTTCTAGTCGTAAAAATAATGCTCACGGCGATTCATTTGTGAATTTTTTGTAAACTTTATTGAGGATAAATACACTATAGAAAGTGAAGAGGAATACCGACCATCGTCCTAAAGAACGATACCTAAAGAGGGATTAATCACTGAAAAGATGTAACGAAAAATACCAGAAAACAGAAAAAAGCAAAAATAATCACTTAAATATCAACTAATAAAAACAAAATCGCTTAGTTAATACATTAAGAAATTATTTCGGATATATACCAAAACACCTGTTCTTAGCCGGTGATCATCACGTTGAGAAATTTCATTTATTGCAATCCATATCACGTTATTAATATGTTTGTTTTGTGTTAATTTTGCATTTTAATTAGTATTTGATTAATTTTCAGTATTGATTTATCCAATTAGATATTATTCTAAAGGGAGAACCTTCTTGTCTACTGTACTACCGAATAGCCGTGAAAATGCTTTAATCTACAGTTGTTTAAATACTATTTCCCATCTGGTTCCCATCTCAGCCGCGGCATTCTATCTGGTGAATAATGAATTACGCCCCGAAAACTACATCCTGTACGGTATTTCAGACGAAACTCACCAAAATTATCTGGCTCATTTTCAACATTTAGATCCATTAAAACCGGCTAATTATCAACAAAATAATATTAATATGGTTGGCATGGATCAGAAAACACTGACTAAACATAATAAGTATTACCATGAATTTATGCAGCCAAATAATATACAGGACATCGCCGAAATATTTATCCGTCAACACAACAGAATTATTGCCGGTGTCTCTTTATTACGAGATACCCCATTTATACCAAAAGACTTTAATCGTCTCAGTGCTATTCTGCCATTAATCGAATTAGCTGTCAGAGATTTACTTCCTGAAACCCCGACTACTTTGACAGCTAAAGAGCAAGAAATTATTAATTTGATAAGAGAAGGATCAAGTAACAAACGTATTGCACAGATACTTAATATTTCCCTATCTACCGTCAAAACCCACCTGCGCAATATCTTTGCCAAAACCAAAGTGACTAACCGCACTGAATTAGTTTCTAACGGGTTTATTACTCGGCATTTGTGATTGGTAGGATTTGATAAATTATACCCGTCATCTTTCAAGTTGCCTCTTTGTTGGCTGCACTCGTTCACCCCGGTCACATAGTTTGCTATGCTCCCGGGGATTCACTCCCTTGCCGTTGCGATGCATCTTGAAATCCATAGGGTATATACGTTGTCGATCTACAAGTCATCTGGCTGATTAAAAATACCGACTATATCCCGAGAACCGTGCAGTATCCGTTCTATACGGACTTCTGTATCAATAATCTGAAAGAAAACGACATAGCGACCATAAGCGCTGCTTCTGAACCCTTTCCCGAGCTCAGGCCTTTCCCTATAAATTGCGGGAGCTTCCGCTAATAACAAGCATTGCTGGTATAACTCTTTGGTAAAGCTGAGCGCTCTTACAGGATTATCTTGTGCAATCCAATCGCCGATTTCTTCAAGGTCGTGTTCTGCCAGAGGCGAAATACTCAGTTTCATTTACCCTGACTACCTTCGGCCATGTTCTTGTATTTTTGCGTGAGGCGGTCAAAAACATCTCCCGCATCTCTACTTTCACCGCTTTGGATGCCAGCCATTATAGCGCTTTTGAGTGATTCAACTTTTACTTGCTGCTCTCGCTCTTCTAACGCACGAAGACCGGCGCGAATGACTTCGCTTGTATTGTTATAACGACCGCTATCAATCTGATTACGGATAAATGCTTCAAAATAAGGGCTTAGTGCTACACTTGTTGGCATAGTCTATTCCTCCAGTGTTTTTAATATCTATTAATAACTATTAGTATAATTTAGAGGCATCATTTCGGCAATATTTTGACAGGCAATTGGACTAGTGGGAGTATTTTTTGGCTGCACTCGTTCACCTCGGTCACATAGTTTGCTATGCTCCCGGGGATTCACTCCCTTGCCGTCGCGATGCATCTTGAAATCCATAGGGTATAAAACAAATTAAATAGTTATATCGTCATTAACCATTAACGGTCATCTTTAATTAAGCAATTCTCACGCTTGACGCTTATTCTGATCGCTAAAGAACAAGCACACAGAGACTTAATTATTTCCCGATATTGGTGATTTCACTCCACGCTAACAAAATACAAGGCGAAAAACCCAGAATGAGTCAAATAAAATCACTATTCGCCTCATTTTGTGAGTAGAATAGAGCCTTATTTGATTCACAGGTGACGCCAATATGGAACCATTGACATAATTCAGTATTTAACACGGTTTATAAAATCTGTAATTTACGGCAATTATTGCCGTGTATTTTTATAAGCCGTTGTATTGCTTTTGAAGGGACGGGCTTTCTTTGTACTTGGTAAACAATGAATACGACTATTCGCCTTACCAAAAGCATTTCCCTTACCAATATAGTCATAATGCTTTCATATTTGGCACGAAAACGATTTAGCATTAACCAACGGCCCCTCTTCAGGGGCAATCCTTTTCTGATAAAACAGTTTTCGTAATTTGATACAACACCGCTCCACCAGTAGACATGGGTTTTGCATGCCGTTGAGGTAACCTTCAACTATAGTGTTACCACAATCTAATCTACGCCAAGTACATGACGCAAATTTTGATACGCTTTAGTATGTTTATCCGTCCCCATCTTCGCCAAATTCCTCTGTTTCCAGAGGATGGCAGGCAGTTGCTCAACACTTTCTAGTCCCAGCAATGTCCTTGAAAATGGGCCTAAGCAATTCGGTGATAGGACGGTTATGGCTCATCATATAGACGATCAGAGCCTTGCGAAGATCATCAGTAAGGCCCTCGTTATCCAGCAACCATTTCATATCGAACAAATCTCTAGGATGTTGCCTATCCAGTGCAGCGCAGATTTTCCCGGCATAGAGATCAGCATGAGAAACGATTTGGATTTCGGCGTAGCCAAACTCATCTTCCACAACCTCGCAGACTGTCATTACCTTCGGTTCAAACACAGTACCACGCAAGACCGGTGACAACTCAATTTTTATTTGAACGCCTGATCTTCCTACAATCAACCACAAGGCATCGTCTTTATCCCGGAAAGATTCGATAATTTCCGCGTCTGTCATAGCAGCTCGAATGGCAACCGATATCTTACTCAGAGCAGTTTTGATCGTCGTTAAGGCTTCTGCACGTTGCAGCATTGGTAAAAATACTAGATCAATATCAACCGACAACCGAGGCAAGTTGCGAACGAACAAATTGATAGCCGTACCTCCTTTCAAAGCAAAACACTCCTGTTCAGCAACAAAAGGCAGCAGTTGTAGTAACAACTGAACTTGTCGGTAATAAATACTGTTACGATCCATAGTCTCTCCCTACATATCCTTGGGCACCGTGATGAGCCAGGTATTATCCAATCGCCCTTCGGTAGCAATGACGCGTTTGCCAGACCCTAGGTTGTACTTTTGAGGCTCCAACTTCTTAAACCAAGCGTGCTGATGCCTTTCTGCTAACCAAAGAAAGAGCCGCTTTACCTTAATACTGGAACAGGCCAGAAGCAAAGCATCAAGTTTGCGCGGTGACAAATTGTATAATCCCTGCATCAGTTGTTCGGCATGTTCAAAGCTGACAGCTTTGGGTACATCCACCAAAACTTCGAAGATAGACCTTTCCGGGCAGGAGAATTGGAATGCAGGCATTCCCTCCCGCCATTGCTCCTGCCTAAGCCAAGTTGAGTCAGCTATCAGATTTTCCGGCCATAACGCTTGGGTCCGGTGCCCTTTAAAATACACATCTAAAGGTACTCTGGTCAGCCAGCGAGGTAACGGCTCACTAGAATACAAGTGAACTGTTCGGATATGAGAGCGGGTGACGTAGTGAGCTAACCCGGCTATCTCCAGAGCAGTCAGCCCACCGAGGTGAATAGGTGTTTCAGACATACGCTGCAATGAAGCAACAACACCTTGCCAGTTTAGGTGGCAACTGAATTGACTAAACACTCCAGTAGCAAGAGGGATAAGTGTTTTACTACGCACAGTATTGTCTACAAAATGAAGTTTAAGCCCTTGAGCAATGAGCCATTGTTTGGTAGCCAACATACCAACAGGAAGTAATTCTTTAAGTCGTTGACGTGCTTCAGAATTTAACATAGTTTATGAAATCCATAATTTGCGGCGGTTATTGCCGGATATTCAATAGATCATAAACTAGCAGATTTTTTTGTGGTTTATAATATCTATTTTTCACGGCAGTTATTGCCGTGTATTTTCATTTTTATAAACCATTGCATTGCTTTTGAAGGGATAAGCTTTCTTTATATTTGGTAAGCAATGAATATAACCATTCGCTTTACTAAACTAATCACCAAGTATCAAAACTGTACAGTGACTTTCTCTCACCACTCAATCACAAGTGATTATGATTGGTAAAAACTCACCCAATGTTGGCAAAGATACCAGGCGAAAAACCCAGAATGAGTCAAATAAAATCACTATTCGCCTCATTTTGTGAGTAGAATAGAGCAGTTATTTGACTCATGGGTGACGCAAATGTGGATATGGGAACAACCGAACTGGCCGAAATTCCATTGGAATGCCGATACTATTGCACTATTACTGCGAGATGCGCACTTCAACCAAGGATTGCTATTAGGCAAATCTGATTATGAAGACACCAAGCAGGCAACGCTTGATAGCCTTCTATCTAGCATACTCTATTCAAGTGAAATTGAAGGGGAAAGACTGAATGCAGCTTCGATACGTTCATCATTGGCAAACAGATTAGGTATTACGGAAGAAAAACCTTATCCAATCATAGAGAAGAGTGACGGCATTACAGAGGTTGCTCTTGATGTGATAGAAAATAGCCACTCCGATTTAACCCTTGAACGTATACTCAAGTGGCATCAGTTGATATTCCCCGAAGGCTATACCATGTTCAATCCAATACAAGGAGGCAAACTACGCGAAGGGATGATAGAAGTGGTATCTGGTCGTTTGGATAAGCCAACTGTTCACCTTGAGGCGCCACCACCAGAAAAAATGGTCGACGAAATACCCCAATTTATAACGTGGTTCAATCAATCCCGAACAGATACTTGTCTCGATCCCATTATTAGGGCAGCAATTGTCCATTTATGGTTTGTAACAATCCATCCTTTAGAAGACGGAAACGGGCGCATTACTCGATTTTTAACAGACCTTGCACTTGCTCAAGCCGAAAACCGTTCAATTCGTTTCTATGCAATGTCGGTAAGTATTTGTCATCATCGCAAAGCGTATTATGAAATCCTTGAAAGTACTCAACGTGGCGGCTTGGATATTACTGATTGGTTGGTTTGGTTTCTGAAAATATTGAATGAGACCTTAACAAATAAGTTGAAAGAAATTAATCAGGTTGTGCAAAAAGCTAAATTTTGGCGCCGGATAGACCAGACTCAACTTACCGCAGAGCAAACGAAGGTGCTAAACCGTATGCTGGACGGTAATTTTGAGCAAGGCATTAGTAGCAGCCAATATCAAAAAGTGGCGAAGGTAAGTCGTGCGACTGCAACCAGACACCTGGCACATTTGGTTGAGCTAGGCTGCTTAGAAAGTACTGGCGCGGGTGGTCGTAGCACTCGTTACCTTATTAATCACGAGTATTGAATTATAGTGGTGAGTAGTACACAACCAACCTGCTGCCCTGAGAAGCCCTCTCCTGGATAAAATGCCAGTGATGACCTTAGGTTTGACAATGGCCCCTTTCAATCAAGGGGCCTTCCTTATTTTGATCCAAATATCAAATCAATAGCGAACCATCACAGATTTCAATTCAGTATAGTGCTCAATAAAGGCGCTACCGAATTCACGACCTATACCTGAGGATTTGGTGCCGCCAAATGGTAATGCCGGATCGAGGAATGTATGCATATTGACCCAAACGGTCCCCGCTTCAATACGCGGGATCATGCGCATGGCTTTGCTGAGATCATTGGTCCACAAACTCGCCGCCAAACCAAATGGAGTGCTGTTCATCAAGCCAATCAGCTCTTCTTCATCGTTATAGCTGAGGAACGTTCCAACAGGACCAAATGTCTCTTCCTTCATCAATGAATCTTCCGGGCTGTTAGCACGAATCACGGTTGGCGCCACAAAGAAACCCGGCCCGGACAGAGCATGACCACCATAAACAATCTCACTGCCTTCTTGACGAGCTTGCTCAAACAGGGACAAGATCTTGTTATAGTGCGCTTTGTTTGCCAACGGCCCCATTTCTGTTGATTCATCCAGAGGAGAGCCAATTTTCATTGCCGCGAGTCTTTCTGACAACAATTTCAGCACGTCATCCATATGGCTTGCAGGAATATAAAAACGTTCCGCCGTCGTGCCAATGATATCAATCCGCATTATTACTTCCGGCATATCTTTACGGAATTACCCAAACGTGCTCCTGAAGAAAATGTTGATGATCTGATGCCGTGGAATGTTGTGATCTCCACTAAGGAGTTATAAGAGTTCACTACTTTATAAGCGCTTACGCTGGATCAAAGCACTAGCTTCTCACTTCTGGTTTTTGAATGAAATGTTGATCATTTTCACTTCCATAGCCCAATTCAGTATATTATCCACCCTAAATTTTAAAATGAGAATTGCTGGAAAAAGGTTAATTTACTTGACCTTAAGGAGTCGAGCGTCTAATCTCGCCGCCTCTTAACAGAAATTGGTGGAGTTTTGGTTTTTGTTATGATGATAAATTTATTATGAATCATAAAGATAGAAAAAATAATGACTAATTATGGGCACTCTGGGAGCCGCAACCTAGTGCGGTAGCTTTAATTAAATACTGCCTAAATATATTCGATAAAACTTCCTTTCTAAATTTCAGTATCAAATCAATCCAAGAACTCACTGAAAAATCAAAAATGAAAATATTAGTTACTGGTGGAACAGGTTTCACTGGCTTTACATTAATTCAGCACATTATCAAAAATACTAGCGATAGCGTCATTAACGTCGATAAATTCACTTACGTAAGCAACTTAGAATCACTTATCGAGGTTAGCAATCACACTCGTTACTCTTTTGAAAACGCAGATATCTGTCATCATGATACGATTGATAGTATCTTAGCAAAGTATCAACCTGATGCGATTATGCATTTAGCTGCTGAAAGCCATATAGATCGCTCAATCAATAGCCAAAGTGATTTCATTCAAACCAATATTATTAGTACGTATACTCTGCTAGAAGCCGCTAAAAATTATTGGCGACAACTTGTAGAAGATAAAAAAAGCGGCTTTATTTTTCACCATATTTCGACTGATGAAGTATATGGTGATTTAACTCACCCAGATCAATTCCCAAAGAATTATCCCCTTCCTTTATTTACCGAAAAAACACTTATGCTCCAAGTAGCCTATATTCGGCATCAAAAGCATCCAGCGACCATGTAGATTAGAGCATGGCATAGGACTTATAGATTACCAACGATAATCACTAATCGTTCTAACAATTATGAACCTTATCATTTTCCAGAACAATTAGGAGATGTTGACGTTTTGTGCAGGAAATTTGAGTAGCATGATAATTTGGTATAATCACTTTCTTCAAACACTGTAGAAGCATAGTTATTTCGGACATCTCTAGTAACCATTTACCAATCATCTATTGACTAGCCAGAAGTCAGATTAAATACATCCGGGTACGATTGTTTTTGTGTCACAGCCGTGACGATATCAATAATAACATGCAGGGCAGATAATCTCCGTTTCCTACAAGTTTCCACAACCAACAGCAGCTGGGAGCAGTATCGCTCTCCACGATGAGAACTCATTCCAAAGCAAATTTTCCGCATGATCACACTGCCACATAAACAACGCTCAGCCTCATTTGTTGGTCAACGGTACATCGTGATGATTAAGAAATACCCATAAGCCGGTTTCGTGTTTGAGAAGATAGGTACACCTGCCTGAATATCGTGATGTCGGTCCCTATTCACTTTTTTCAGCCACACCACCAAACTTTTCCTCAGCCTTGCCATCCGGCTGTACCAGTGGAATCCGTCGCCACTGTAATCAGCCATCTGTTGCAGATTGCGGGTGACATAGGCCCAGCAGAACTGATGCAAGGAAGGCTCCAACCAGTCATAGATAGCACACTGAGCGGTGATGATAACACACAGACTTGCTTCTCCCGGCAGGGACTTAGCGGTTTCTGCATTACAGTAGGCGCGGATTTTCTGATAAACCGTATTACTTCCATTAAGCAACCAAACCCAACAGGTCGCCGCTTCTCCGTTACGTTGGTGGAGTATTTCATCAATATGGATAACTGCGGATTGTTTTACGTGATCCCCCAATACCTGATGTAATGGCCTCAGCATCGTACTGACCCTCCCTTGTGCTTCGGAGATAGGCTCCGTTGAGAAGTATGAGCTATAACTCTCCCGGAGTAAGCGATGTATCTTACTGATGCTCAGATGATACTGCCCCGATAAGACAGCAATGTGGCTCATCAAACGTGCCTCCATTGCCCTGAAGGGGCATCGGTTGGAAGCGCTGCCAGTGTACAGTGATGACGACGCTGGCACTGGCCGTGGAACAGCTGATATTCCGTGATAACCAGCGCAATTTTAGGCAGTTCGAAAACCTGAAGCTGGTGAATTGTTACCGAAATGTCGGCTATATTATTATTTAACTTAAATTGGCTAAAAGATTATAAAATGCACACTGGAAAAATTATCAAAATATTATTATATTCAACTTTGATCTTTTCTCAGAAAACCTTGGCAATATCTGGGAATATTAGTCCCTTAGAACAAAATATTATTAATCAAAAACAAAAGGATATATTACAAGAAATACAAAAACAAGAAAATTTAGGAAATAATATAGATATTATTCATAATGATGAATTTCCATCTGAATCTAATCATAATATTGATCCATCTTGTCACTTTGTTAATAATATTCAGTTTAAAGATTCTTTCTACCTATCTAAATCAGAAAAAATTTCCTTAGTAAAATCTTACATGCCTAAATGCCTATCAATTAAAGATATTAACTTGTTAACTAAGAAGATATCTAATTATTACATAGAAAAAGGGTATATTACCTCTAGAGCATTGATAAAACCACAAGATTTATCTCAAGGCATTTTAGTTATTGATATTCTTAAAGGAAAAATAAATTCAATAACAATAGAAGGTGAAGGTTACCCAAATACTCTAAAATTAGCTTTTCCTAATATGATAGGAAAATCTTTAAACCTTCGAGATATTGAGCAAGGTTTAGAGCAATTAAATCGTTTATCTTCTCAAAAGGTTACAATTGATATTAAACCTTCTGAAAAACCAGAATATTCAGATGTTATCCTGAAAAAAATCTCCAAGAATAAACTGAATATAGATGCAGAGCTTGAAATAGAGCTTGATAATAGTGGTCAGAAAAATACAGGAGAAAATCAATTTAATACTACTTTAAAGTTAGATAATCTTTTACATTTAGCTGATTTATGGACAACATCTATTAATAAAGATACTGATTTTAGTAATAATCATAAGAATTGGCATGTAAATTCTGAATTAAATATACCGTATGGATATTGGTTATTTAGTTATCAATATTCGAAAAATAAATCGTTTCAGAATATTAATTTAGGTTATTCTACTTTTCCTTATGAAGGTACGGGAGAAACTCATACTCTAAAAGTAAATAGAACTCTATATCGTGATGGAAAGCAAAAAGTATCTTTAAATACGAGTTTTACTCAACGTAAAACAGAAAATAGTATAGCAGATTTCAAATTTTCAGTTAGTAGCCCAACTTTGAGTACTCTAAATGTAGGTTTTAACTATAGCTCATTAGTAACGAGTGGATATTTTAGCTTTAGTCCTTCAATAACAAAAGGTTTATCTATTCTAGATGCTACAAAAGATAATTCAAATTTAAAAAACGAACCTAAAAGTCAATTTTATAAATTTAATGTTGGTACTAGTTATTATAAATTTTTAACTAATAACGTTTATTATTTAACATCTGCATATGGTCAGTATAGTCCAAGTAATCTTTATTCTATAGAAAGAATTTCACTAGGAGGACAGTATTCCATTAGAGGTTTCAAAGAGAAGAATATTGCTGGAAATATAGGAGGATACTGGCGTAATGAGATTAACTGGCAAGTAACTAAATTACCAGTATTAGGTGATATTTCTTTGAAAAGCTCACTAGATACTGGTTGGATTAAGAACCAAAAAAATAGAATTTCAGAAGGAGGTAATTTAACTGGAATATCTTTAGGCGTATCTTTAAATAATACAGTCGGTGATCATTCATTGATTGTAGGAAAACCGTTAAACTATCCAGAACATCTTAAACCAGATAATTTTGTTGTTTATTGGTCAACTTCTTTTAATTTCTAAGTAATTTATGTTTTATATTGTTTAATTAAAAAAACAAGATTAAATTTATGCAAGGAAAATTGAAATGAACAGGTTTGATAATTCAGATAAACCATTCACACTTAGTCCTATAACAAAAGGCATAACCTATTCTCTTATTTATCTAACAGCTATATATCCAGTACATTCGGCAATTGCAACCCCTATTACTAATATAGTTGCTCCAAATGCTTCTGGTATATCTCATAACACCTATGATAATTTTGATATATATGCTGAAGGCAGAGTATTAAACAACTCAACAAAAGATATAGTTTCTCAATTAGCTGGTCAGATAGGTAAAAATCCTAATTTAAGGGATAAGTCTGCAAAACTTATTATTAATGAAGTAACTGGTGGTAATCGATCTAACCTTTCAGGACAATTAGAAATAGCTGGCGATAAAGCGAGTGTTTTAATAGCTAACCCAAATGGTATTACCTGTGATGGTTGTGGTTTTATTAACACAGCTTCAGCTATGTTAACTACGGGTAAACCAAAATTCGATGAAAAAGGGGCACTAGAATTCTTAAGTTTAACAAAAGGTCAAATCATAATAGGAAATAATGGATTAAATGCTCAAGGAACAGACTCTATTGATATTATCAGTAGAGCTCTTGAATTAAATGGAAAGATTCAGGCTAATAACCTCAACATAACACAAGGTACTAATAGAATTAATTACAAAGAGGGTACTATAACTAGTAACATAGCAGGAGAAGGACAAGCACCCCAAGTATCTATTGACACTAAAGCTCTTGGAGGTATGTATGCTAATAAAATTCACTTAGTGTCAACAGAAAACGGTGTAGGTGTTAATTTAGCAAATCTAGAAAGTACGCAAGAAGATATTACTTTGAGTTCTAATGGAAAAATAGCACTTGCTAGTGTTAAAGCTAAAACTGATTTAAATGTAACAGCTCAAGAAATTAATATTAAACCTAATAATCAAGTTCAAGCTCAACGAGATATTCTTTTAACAGGAGATAAAATAACTAATGCCGGTGGTATAATTACTGGTCAGGATATGAGAATATATGGAAATAAGATTAGCAATATTGGTACCAAAGCTATTTTGCAAGCTAACAATAATATGTGGATTCAAAAAAATGATCAAGGAGATAAAAGTAATCTTGTTGAAAATAAATCAGGAACTATAAAAACTAATAATGGAGACTTAGTTGTTAGAACTAAGCAGTTAAATAATATACCTAATTATTATTTTACTAAGAGAAAATTAACACAGAAAGAGTTAGATAGGAAAAAGCAATTAGAGGAAGAAGAACAGCGAAAAGTAGATTACTGTAAAACAAATCCTTATGATATCAGTACTTGTATGTTTGCTGGTTCTAATGCATTTAACTCAATTTTTGATCATTGGGAAGAGCGACCAATAGAATCGGGTAGGGTACTGATAGATTTAAAACCTTCAGATATCGCGTCTGGAAATAATATCTACATTAATAGCGATAATTTAATTAATGATAGTAGTAATATATCTGCAGAAAAAGATATATTTCTAACTGGTAAAGAACTTAAAACTGTCAGATATCTTAATTCTATAGCGACTGACAATAGTGGTCTTAATGCATTAAGAACAAATCCTCCATTTTATTCCACATCGACATCAGCTACAATACCTGCATCAACCTATATATATTATACTAAAGGCATTGATTCTCATGATCAGAGAAATCATAAAACTATAGATTGGTATAACTGGAATAATAATGATATTATTTTAATAGAGGAAGCAGACGATCATAGTAATTATTTAGAAATAGTTAGAAATAGTTAGAAATATTGGTAAAGAAAGTTCAGGTATACATGCAAAAGGAAATATTGTTGCTGATTTTTCCGATAAAATATATTTAAATAAAAATACAGTTGATAATTATCATAAAACATTTAACCAAGAATTTCCAGCAGTATTATCAGCTAAAAATATAGTATTAACTAGTAAGGGAAATATCAATGTTAAAGATAAAATAAAATCGATTGAAGATACCACTATTATTTCAGAAAATAATATTAACATTTTAGATACTAGTATTTATGCATTAAAAGATATTTCTATAATGGCAGTTAATAATATTAGAGGTCTATCAAGTAAGTTAATAGGAAAGAATATTAATTTGAACTCTTATAAAGGTGATATCACCTTTATAAATTCTCCAAACACTACTGACAAGTCAGTGGACTATGAAATTGATAGTTCAATGTGGGGAGATTCTTATTATTCTCCTTATGGTCAATCAGCTGAATTAAGTTCTTCAGATAACCTTAATATTAACAGCGGGTATAATTTAAAATTAAAAGATGTCATTTTTTCTAAAAATAAACATATAAATTTAACTGCGAATAATGACATTAGCATATCAGATAATATATTAAATTCAACTTGCACTGAAGAATGCAACCATTTTTCGATCAATGGTAAAATCAAATATTTCCTTTCTCCAGAAAGATCTATGAAGTCTACTGACTCTATTAATATTGCTTCCGGGGGAAATATTACATTAAAAGGGTTAACTTTATCAACCGATGGAGATATTTTCTTAAACTCTATTAAGGATATTAGTTTAATTCCTAAAAATAAGATAGGAAATAGTTATACTTACAATACTAGACTTATAAATCATGAAGGACGTCCATCAGATGTCGAATATAGCCCAACTGGATTTGCAGCAGAAGATTTTGGAACAAGAATATTTACAAAAAACGGTATAATATCTAGCGGAGGAAATATTTTCGGAAATACTGTTCAGATCAATACTAAAAATAATTTACTAATTCGATCAGGAAATAATATTAAATTAGCAGCATCTGATTATGAAAATAGAACCGGTTCAAATGCTACTAATAAATTCGAAACTACCGAAAATATTTCAATTTCTAATATTCATACAAGTGGAAATTTAACATTATTAGCTAATAATGTTATTTCTATGGTTGCTTCTAAATTATCTACTGGTGGGGAT
The DNA here is from genome assembly GCF_002968995.1 of Photorhabdus hindustanensis. Classification (NCBI taxonomy): domain Bacteria; kingdom Pseudomonadati; phylum Pseudomonadota; class Gammaproteobacteria; order Enterobacterales; family Morganellaceae; genus Photorhabdus; species Photorhabdus hindustanensis. The sequence goes on along the minus strand of NZ_PUWT01000055.1, from coordinate 539 downwards.
ATGAATCTATCTGCTGGTGGGAGTATAGGTTTTGAAGCGGCTAATGCACACACTAAGAATTTTCATATAAGTGAAAGTGGTGGTTTTTATGAAACAATTAGTGATCTTAGTAAAATAACACCAAGAACTGTTGAATTAAATAGCAGTAAGAATTTATCTATTTTAACCGAAGGTAATATTTTATTTCAAGCTACTAAACTAATGGCTAAGGGAGCTATGAACATAGCTGCTAAAGGCGGATATTTATATGCTCAAGCTCAAGAAGATATCAGCCATTACACAACGAAAAGTAGTAGCCGCAGGGCAAGATCACGAATGTTTTTTAGCCAAAAATAAAATAGGTTGCTTCAAATAAAGCACTGTGATCTTATACTCTCTTTTGAGAGTGAAAACCTATATCATGTGCCTTGAGAACTTTACCCTTCATTTTTCGGCAATCCAAGACCCTCGCCAGAGTGCGAAAGTCACCTATCCTTTATTTGACATCCTGTTTTCGTCACTGTGTGCCGTGATTGCGGGCGCAGAAGGCTGGAGTGATA
>NZ_PUWT01000054.1:0-97754 GCF_002968995.1 Photorhabdus hindustanensis | reverse complement strand
CCCTGAATCATCACTGACATTCGAGGAGCATCATCATGACGCGCATGGCCTATCCGACTGTTTTAGAAACATTGTTACACAACAATCCAGAACTCAATATTCCGGTCCACGAGTACAATATCAATGTGACCTCAAATCACGGGGATATTCTCAGTGATGCAGACACCTTTCAGGCCTATGATTAAGAATCACCATATAGCTCGCGCTATCGGGGATGCGGGCTAGCATGGCTTCATCAAGAAACTGGAATACAAAGCCGCAGCGGCGGGCGTCCATCTGGTCAAACTGGATCAGTGGTTCGCCAGTTCGAAAACCTGTCATGGCTGCGGTCACAAAATGCCGGAAATGCCGCTGCGTAAGCGGATCAGGCCATGCCCTTTCTGCGAGCCGAACATGACCGCGATATCAATGCGGCGATCAACATCCAGCGCAAGAGCATAACAGAATTACAGGCGGCGGGACTCGTCGTCTTTGCCCACGGAGGCCAGCGTCAAGCCGTCATAAAGACGGTGGCAGCCTGAGAAGTGGGAAGCCTCGCCGTTTTTTACGGCGGGGAGCAGTCACAGTCTTCAATTAAAAATATGCTCCATATCTGTCATTTTCAGAATGATGGCTGCGTCAACTGACAGAGCTAAACCACCCAAGTCATGATTCCGGTAGTTAGGTATGGTCGAGTTGCCCGACATAGGCTCTCACGCAACCGGATGTGAAGTAGAGTAGAGCGCTAGCGAGTTACCATTTGCTATGACACTTTTCCGAACGCCCCTCTTCAAACCGGACATGAGACTTTCGACCTCATCCGGCTTTCCAGTATCATTTTTCCCGATTTTTGGTTAGACGAAACTTGTGAATCTCCTTATGGGCAAACTTTATGTCTCTCCACAACAGTCACAACGCTTGCGCACATGCCCAAGAGGAACTCCATGCCCATTGGAAGTTATAGCCACCAAGCCAGCCGGTGACGTCTACCACCTCACCAATAAAGTAGAGTCCTTTTACCTGATTAGCTTCCATCGTTTTGGAGGAAAGCTGGTGAGTATCAACACCTCCCATTGTCACTTCGGCGGTGCGATAGCCTTCCGTACCGTTAGGTTGTACCCGCCATGATTGGAGGTTAGCCGCCAACTGTTTTTGCTGATTTGGAGTTAGTTGTTTAAGAGCAATATCTGGGATCTGACCGAGCGTTTGCAGACACTCTGTTAGCCGCTTTGGTAATAATTTTTGCCAAAGTATTTTTTACGCTTTGGTTTGGGTGGGAACTCTGTTCTTGCTCAAGAAAGGTTTCCAGATCACTATCTGGAAGTAAGTTAATGCTTACAAACTCCCCCGGTTGCCAGTAACTGGAAATTTGTAAGATTGCTGGACCAGAAAGTCCTCGGTGGGTAAACAGAATATTTTCTTTGAACAGAGTATCGTTTTCGGCGGTAACAATGGCGGGAACAGACACGCCAGAGAGCATATGAAGTTGCTCCAGTAGTGGTTTATGCAGAGTAAAAGGCACAAGAGCGGCGCGGGTTGCCAAGACTTTCAAACCGAACTGTTCTGCGATTCGATAACCAAAAGGAGTTGCTCCAAGGCCAGGCATAGATAATCCACCGGAAGCGATAACAAGTGAGCGTGTACTTACTTCCTTTCCGTTAACGATGATAACGAAACCCCGTTCATTTTTTTCTACCTGGCTAACTTCGCTGCGCAGACGAATAGTAACCTGACCGGTTTCACACTCTTTCAGTAACATATCAACTATCTGTTGGGCAGAGTCGTCACAGAAAAGCTGCCCCAGTGTTTTTTCATGGTAAGCAATGCCATGACGTTGAACCAGTTCGATAAAATCCCATTGTGTGTAACGAGCCAGAGCAGACTTGCAAAAATGGGGGTTAGCAGAAAGATAAGCTGATGGTTCTGTGTACAGATTCGTGAAGTTGCAACGTCCACCACCGGACATCAAAATTTTACGCCCAGCTTTTTTGCCATTGTCCAGAACAAGTATCCGTAAACCGAGCTGCCCAGCCTGAGCTGCGCAGAACAAACCAGCTGCACCGGCGCCAATAATAACCGCATCAAATCTTTCCACTGTTTTTCTCTTTATGACTAAATAATTTAGTGGGGAATTACCCCTAATATGTTGCATTTTTGATAAGTTTGTGGGGAAAAATTCCCTTATAACTTAAATCTGTCAATTTTTTAGAAGATATGTAATTTAATGATATATAAGGAATATTCCTATTTCTTATTGTTACCTAGTTGTCATGAAATCAAAAAAAGTTCATATTTCACTTCCCCCGCTAGCATTTGTCACTGATAATGCGCCGCGTTCATGTCCAACTAACTGGCTTAACGTTTATGCTACATCTTTTTACTGGCCTGGATTTTCACACCAGCCTAATGTTAGTACTGGCACTACTGTTTGTGCTGTTTTATGAAGCCATTAATGGCTTTCATGATACCGCGAATGCGGTAGCAACAGTTATTTATACCCGTGCTATGCGAGCACAGTTCGCCGTCGTTATGGCTGGGGTATTTAACTTCTTTGGTGTTCTTCTTGGTGGATTAAGTGTCGCTTACGCGATTGTGCATTTGCTTCCGACCGATCTTCTTCTCAATGTCAGTTCTGCTCATGGCCTTGCTATGGTGTTTTCCATGTTGCTGGCTGCGATTGTCTGGAACCTTGGGACCTGGTATTTCGGTTTACCTGCATCCAGTTCCCATACCCTGATTGGTTCCATCATTGGTATCGGTTTAACCAATGCCATCGTAACCGGTTCTTCTGTGGTTGATGCGTTGAATGTGCCGAAGATGATACAGATTTTCCTGTCGTTGATCCTCTCTCCTTTAATCGGATTGATCATCGCAGGGGCAGTCGTGTTTCTGCTGCGTCGTTACTGGAGTAGCACCAAGAAACGTAAACGTATTCATCTGACTCCCGCTGAACGTGAAAAGAAGGATGGTAAGCGTAAGCCCCCTTTCTGGACACGTACAGCGCTGATTTTGTCTGCGGTAGGCGTAAGCTTCTCTCATGGGGCGAATGATGGTCAGAAAGGTATCGGTTTGATTATGCTGGTGCTAATTGGTGTAGCGCCAGCGGGATTTGTTGTAAACATGAATGCCAATGGTTATGACATCGCCCGTACCTACGACGCTATTACTCACTTGCAACAATATTATCGGCAGCATGGCTCAGAGTTATCCCATGCAATTGAGCTGACGCCATCGGTCGCTGTTGCGGAAGATGAACCGGAAGGGCGATTCCATTGTGATATTACGCGTGCTGTCGTTGTTCTTGATCAGACAGAAAGTCTATTGAAGGGCATTCAGAGCTACAGTGAGCTGAATGCTGAACAGCGTAACAATATGCGCCGTATGTTGATGTGTATTGCTGATACGGCGGAGTCTCTGGCTAAACTGCCGGAAACTCGTGCTGAAGACGCCCGTTTCCTGAATAAATTGCGGAAAGACTTATTACACACCGTTGAGTATGCGCCTGTCTGGATTATCATTGCGGTAGCACTGGCTCTGTCTTTGGGAACGATGGTTGGCTGGAAACGTGTTGCAGTCACTATTGGTGAGAAGATTGGCAAAAAAGGTATGACCTACGCGCAAGGTGTTTCAGCTCAGATGACTGCTGCTGTTTCAATTGGTGTTGCGAGTTATACCGGCATGCCGGTCTCTACTACGCAGGTGCTTTCTTCTGCGGTGGCTGGAACGATGTTGGTCGATGGCGGTGGGGTTCAGGGTAAAACTATCCAGAATATCATGCTGGCTTGGATACTGACGCTGCCGGTTTCAATCGGGCTGTCCGGTACGCTTTACTGGTTCGCTTTGAAACTGATTTAATTGTTTTAATGGATAATTTGAGGGCGGTATGGGTTAACTATACCGCCTTTTTATTTAATACCAAATCAACATAGAGATCAGGCAAATAACAACTAATCCACTCAGTGCGCTGGTCAAAATAAATTGTCTTCTCAACCTTTCACAACGAAGAACAACTTCTGGATCATGATGATCAAGGTAACGTTGTGAATTGATATAGTTCACTAGTCGTATTTGCTTATTAAGTTGCCCATGAGTAGTGAAAAAGCCGTTACCGTCTACTGATTGATAAAGCAAGGGGTCAGATTGACGAAGAATGGACAGCAATGCTCGTAGTGAAGAGAAGTAGCGCATCATATTGATAATGCAGACAAGACACAGCGCCCAAAACAATGCGATTGTACTGAACATAATCCCCTCCTTAGAATGGTTAGCCAAAGCTGTCACAAAAAAGAAAAAATCAAAATTGCAGGTGGCGACACCTTTATATTTATTGTAGGAAAGATAGCCAGATAGTACAAAAAACCTGTTCTGCATGAGTTGGGACAGAACTAGTAGAAAAACGTCATAAACACTCATCTGGTCAGTTCTATCCAACCATGAAACCTCAGAGAGATTGATTAGCTATTCACGTAAATATATTGGGTATCAAGAAAGGCCGTAAATTCAGAGTAGGATTTTGCTATCCATCAAGTGGCAGGAAGAGCAATTGTGGTATATGTTGTTTGGTGGATGTTCTTTGTCCAGTCGCTAAACCGATGAGCTGTGATCGAAACAGGACTTGAAGAACATTCTAAATTAGTAATAAACACAGGATAGTGGCAATTTGCCCTGCCAACTCACTAACTCGGCATTATGGAAGGAGTTCGCTTATGGCTTACAAACATATTCTTGTTGCGGTTGATTTATCCCCGGAAAGTCAGGTTTTGGTGAGAAAAGCTGTTTCTATGGCTAAACCGGACAATGCCAAAGTTTCCCTGATCCATGTTGATGTTAACTATTCCGATCTCTACACCGGTTTGATTGATGTTAATCTCGGTGATATGCAGCAACGTATTACTGACGAGACCCGCAGTGCGCTGAAAGCGCTCTCAGCAGATTCAGACTATGACATTCAGGAGACCCTGAGCGGTAGCGGTGATCTGGGTCAAGTACTGGTTGATGCAATCAAGAAATATGACATAGATATGGTTGTTTGTGGTCATCATCAGGATTTCTGGAGCAAATTGATGTCTTCTGCTCGTCAGTTAATTAATACGGTTCATGTTGATATGCTGATTGTTCCTCTGCGTGATGATGAATGACAATAGATTGAAAAGTTATTCGATAAAATCGCCTGCTTATGCAGGCGTTTTTTTTTGGTGAAATGGGGGGGTGTTTGGCTTATGCTCGGTGCAATCAAGAAATTTTTTTTACCTTTCTGCGAAAAAACTTCTTGAAAGATGAATATAGAACAATGATATATTCAAAGGGCAAACACAACTTATCTCACATTTTCAACAAAAATAATGATTAGAAAATGACTGAGAATCCATCACAACCGAAGTAGAAATAAGGAATAACTAAATGAGCTGTTTACTATCTTTGTCTTCATTTCTTGGATCGATTCAACGCAGGGATGAATATCAACCAGAATATCTCCAGGCTGTTCGGGAAGTATTCACCTCTCTTTGGCCGTTTCTTGAACAAAACCCGAAATACCGTGAACATAGCCTACTGGAACGTATGGTGGAGCCAGAAAGGGTTATCCAGTTTCGGGTTTGCTGGGTAGATGATCAGGGTAAAGTGCAGGTAAACCGGGCATGGCGAGTGCAATTCAACTCCGCCATTGGTCCATACAAAGGCGGCATGCGTTTTCATCCATCGGTAAACCTCTCTATTCTGAAATTCTTGGGCTTTGAACAAACCTTGAAAAATGCACTAACAACTTTACCAATGGGTGGTGGTAAAGGTGGTTCAGATTTTGATCCTAAAGGAAAGAGTCAGGGCGAAGTCATGCGTTTTTGTCAGGCATTAATGACAGAATTGTACCGCCATTTGGGGCCGGATACTGATGTTCCCGCAGGTGACATTGGTGTGGGTGGCCGTGAAGTGGCTTTTATGTCAGGGATGATGAAAAAGCTTTCTAACAACACAGCTTGCGTATTTACTGGCAAAGGTCTCTCTTTTGGCGGTAGCTTGATTCGCCCGGAAGCAACCGGCTATGGTCTGGTCTATTTCGTCAATGCCATGTTGAAACGTCATGGTATGGGCTTTGACGGTATGCGCGTATCGGTTTCCGGTGCAGGTAATGTGGCGCAATATACGATTGAAAAATGCATGGCATTGGGAGCGAAAGTGGTAACCGCTTCTGATTCCGGCGGTACTTTAGTTGATGAGGAAGGGTTTACGCCGGAGAAGCTGGCTCATCTTGAAGAGATAAAAAACCAACGCTATGGCCGTGTGGAAGAATACGCCAGAGAGCGGGGTCTGACTTTCTTGAAAGGGTTACAACCTTGGTCTGTGCCGGTTGATATCGCTTTGCCATGCGCCACTCAGAATGAACTGGACTTGGATGCGGCTAAGGTCCTTATCAAGAATGGCGTCAAAGCGGTTGCTGAAGGGGCGAATATGCCAGCAACTATTTCAGCGACGGAAGCCTTTATTGAAGCAGGTGTGCTATTCGCACCCGGTAAAGCGGCCAATGCTGGTGGCGTGGCAACATCTGGTCTGGAAATGGCACAAAATGCGGCCCGTTTAGGCTGGAAGGCTGAAAAAGTGGATGCACGCTTGCACCACATCATGCTGGATATTCACCACGCCTGTGTTGAGTATGGTGGCGAGGGCAAACAGATCAATTATGTTCAGGGTGCGAACATTGCCGGATTTGTGAAAGTTGCTGACGCTATGCTTGCTCAAGGCATTCTTTAAACTACATTCTTTAAACTAAAAGATATCAGCCGCAATAACGGCTGATTTTTTTCAACGAGGATAAATATCAAAACGGTGATTTTTCGTGGTGATAGCTGCTGATGCAGCGACTCCAGCTAAGGGTTCTGCATAATCTGGCCGCTTTACCACGACGCGGCGTTTTGCCAAAGCGCGTGCAGGGGCTAGCAAACTATCGGCATCTTCATCAGTGCCAACCAGAGATTGGAACACTCGCATCTCTTTTTTCACCAGTGCACTTTTCTGCTTATGTGGATACATAGGATCAAGATAAACGACATCGGGCTGTGGCGTAATATCGGCCAGCGCTGTAATGCTGGAGGCATGGAGCAGCGTCATGCGCTCTTGCAACCAGCCGCCAATTTCTTCATCCTGATAACCTCGTTGCAGTCCATCATCCAGCAATGCCGCGACCACAGGATGGCGTTCCAGCATTCTTACATGACAACCCAGTGATGCCAGCACAAAGGCATCGCGCCCCAGGCCGGCGGTAGCATCTACGACTGTTGGTAGATAATCTTTTTTGATTCCTATGGCCTTAGCAACGGCTTCGCCGCGTCCGCCGCCAAAGCGACGGCGATGTGCCATTGTACCTGATACAAAATCGACATAGATGCCGCCTAGCTTTGGCTCATCCCGTTTACGAAGTTCAAGACGTTGAGGGGTAAAGACCAACGCCATAATCGCGCTTTCGTCATGCATCAGCCCCCAGCGCTCTGCCAGTTGAGATAAGGCGCTGTTATCAGCGCCTTGTTCACAGATTAAACAGATTCCCACCTTAAATTACCCTTTAATACCGGCCTTGCGCAGCATTGCATCCAGTTTTGGTTCACGGCCACGGAAGCGTTTGAACAACTCCATTGGTTCTTCTGAACCGCCACGGGACAAAATGTTATCAAGGAAAGATTGCCCGGTTTCGCGGTTAAAAATGCCTTCTTCCTCGAAACGAGAGTAAGCATCGGCTGCCAACACATCAGCCCACAGATAACTGTAGTAGCCAGCGGCATAACCACCGGAGAAGATGTGGGTGAATGAATGTGGGAAACGGCCCCATTCAGGTGAAGGCACTACGGAGACCAATTTCTTCACTTCTTTTAAGGTCTTCATGGTTTGAGCGCCTTTCTTTGGATCGTAGTTAACATGCAGACGGAAATCGAACTGACCAAACTCAAGTTGACGTAAGATCCTCATGGCAGCCTGATAGTTTTTGGCTGCTAACAGATTATCCAACATGGATTGCGGCAGAGGTTCTTTAGTCTCATAGTGACCAGAGATGAATGCCAGTGCTTCTGGCTCCCAGCACCAGTTTTCCATGAATTGGCTTGGCATTTCAACCGCATCCCACGGTACACCATTGGTACCGGAGACACCGGCAGTTTCAATCTTAGTCAGCATCAGGTGTAGACAGTGACCAAACTCGTGGAACAGCGTATTGACTTCATTGTGAGTGAATAGCGCTGGTTTATTGCCAACAGGTTTGTTGAAGTTGCAGTTCAGATAAGCGACAGGCTTTTGCAGTTCGCCGTTGGAGCGACGCATACTGCTGATACACTCATCCATCCAGGCGCCGCCACGTTTATTCTCGCGTGCATACAGATCCATATAGAAGCTACCACGTAGCTCATTGGTGTCATCGTACAGATCAAAGAAACGGACATCCTGATGCCAGGTTTCTACATCATGGCGCTCTTTAGCCGTAATGCCATAGATACGGCGAACAACTTCGAATAACCCTTCGACAGCCTTTTGTTCCGGGAAATAAGGACGTAATTGCTCATCATTGATAGAGAACTCGTACTGTTTTTGTTTTTCACCATAATAAGTCATATCCCAAGCTTCCAGCTTGTGGGCGCAATGATGCCATTTAGCAAAACCTTTTAATTCATCTACTTCCTCTTCGCCCTGTGGATGAGCGCGTTTTGTCAAATCATTCAGAAAATCCAATACTTCCTTCGGGGTTTTTGCCATCTTGGTTGCAAGGGATTGTTCTGCATAATTTTTGAAACCAAGCAACAGAGCTTGTTCGTGACGTAGCGCGAGGATTTCGGCGATCACTTCGCTGTTATCCCATTTACCTGCATTTGGCCCCTGATCGGATGCGCGGGTATTGTAGGCGTGGTAAATTTCCCGACGCAGTTGACGGTTATCTGCATAGGTGATAACCGGCTGATAACTTGGTGCTTCTAAAGTCAGTAGCCAGCCTTTTTGTCCTTTGGCTTCTGCTTGTGCTTTAGCGGCGGCAAGTGCGCTTTCAGGCAGACCAGCCAGATCTTTCACGTTAGTAATTAATTTGGTCCAGCCCATAGTGGCATCAAGCACATTATTGTTGAATTGCGAACTTAAATCTGACAAACGAGCACTGATCTCGCCATAGCGTTTCTGCTTCTCTTCAGGCAGACCAATACCTGATAGTTTAAAATCACGCAGTGCATTTTCGACAACTTTGCGTTGAGGCACAGAGAGCTTCTCAAACTCCGCGCTTTCACGTAATGACTTATAGGCTTGATATAGTCCCTTGTGTTGACCTAACCAGGTACTGAATTCGGACAGTAATGGCAAACTTTCTTCATAGACGGCGCGTAATTCTGGGCTGTTTTTAACCGAATTCAGATGATTGACTGGTGACCATGCACGGGACTGCTTATCACTTGCTTCGGCCAATGGCTGACACAGATTATCCCAGGTAAAAACGGTATTCTCGGCCAATATTTTTTCGATAGTTTGGCGATAATTGGCAATGACTTCTTTTACAGCGGGAACAACATGTTCTGGTTTAATAGAAGAAAATTTTGGTAAACCTGATGGAACGAGTAACGGATTAGTCATATAAAGCGTCCTTTTTATGTGTTGGATACATTGCTGAGAGGAGCAACCTTGTATCGTAATGGGTATCGGCTAATAAGATGTAGGTAAAATTCGACAAACTCAACGCGAATGTTGAGTTTATGAACAACAAAATTTAATGCTTTTTAGGAAATTGAGAATGATTTCAGCAAACGGATTCAGAAGCCAGATAATATGCGCTATGATTAGCTCCTTTTCATAATTCTTTGTATTTATATGGAAGATCATCGTCCCCGGCGGGGCGGCTGGACTTCAAATCCAGATGGGGCCGCCAGCGGTCTCTGGCAGGTTCGACTCCTGTGATCTTCCGCCATCCGCACTCGCCCCAGAAAAAGTCATCAAAATTAGTATGGTAAAAACGAGAGTGACCATAAATTTTATGCTCTCCTAAGACATTTTGGTTTCACTTTTTGCAATCAGCCGAACGCCGAAGCTTTTTAACGCCTGTAGTTGTTCCGGGGTTCTGGAGGCGCACCGGCTATACGTTTTGATGCTTATCTATTTTCCCGGCGTTTTGTACATTAAAATCATTCTTAATGCACAGTCGGGCTGGGAACTGTTGGTGAGGCAGCAGGTTTCTTCGCTCTTATTACGACCTATTGACTGAAAAAATTATAGGAACAGCTTTGTGTCGCAGCACAAAATGGTAAATAGTGTCAGGAACTCTAGCCATCCCTTCCATTTTTGCCATTTTGACCACCATTAGGGCCTCCTTTCCCTCCTGATCCACCTTTTCCTCCATCGCCACCATTTGGCCCACTTCCACCGTTGCCGCCATTGCCGCCATTACCACCATGAGATCCTGCCCCACTTCCGCCATTACCGCCGTTACCACCAGGTCCTCCATTTGAACTATATAATTTCAAATCAAAATCTAAATTTGTTGAATTTTGATTTTCTAAATTGAATTGATTTTTTAGGGAGGTGGTTTCTGCTGAGGCTATTGGTGTGATTGAAAGGAAAGAAATAGTCAATAATGAACTTGTTAAAAATAAGGATGTTTTTTTCATAAATGCTCCATTTACTATATGACTATATGACTATATGACTATATGACTATATGACTATATGACTATATGACTATATGACTATATGACTATATGACTATATGACTATATGACTATATGACTATATGGAACAATATTAATAACCTTCACTAAATATAATTTGAGTGAATTTAACTTTCAACAATAATGTTACTGGCGAGCATAAAAAAGTGCGGGGCACCTATGCGGCAACAGCTTCTGCCAAGTCGTGACTTGCTCTGTTTGGGCATTGAGGCAACCCGAGCGACCATTTCATCATTAAGAAATTATGTGTGCTGATATTGCTGAATTTAAGTTAGTCAAAGCAGTAAAAGATCAGAATGGGCGGAAGGTTGAATTGCCGCTGGCAATTTTTGATCCCATGAATCCGGAACTGGCGAAGATGTCGGTAGCAGGCAACTAATTGGTTTGAGTATTTTAACATTTATTCTTCCAGGTATATTAGTACCATTGGTTTTTCACCTACTTGAGATAACGGTCAATAGAGCGGAGGCAATTGATGAGTGATGATCTTCCTGAAGCACCACAGGGCGAATTTATTTTGTTCCGAAGTGACGATGGTCAGGCACATGTCGAATGCCGTTTTGAATCCGATACGCTGTGGTTATCACAAGCGGAGATAGCCAATCTTTATCAGGTGACGCCTCAGGCGATCACACAGCATGTTAAGGTTATCTATGATGAGGGTGAACTTGTACAAAATTCAACTTGTAAGTCTTTCTTACAAGTTCGACAAGAGGGTAATCGACAAGTTAATCGTAATATACTGCATTACAACCTCTCAGAGGTCTTTTTGGTTTTAGAGAGGGGAAATATAAAGATATAATACCCTTATAATTACAGCTTCATCTTATTAGATAAATAAATTATTCATAGGATTATATACTGTGAATAATTTATTGCTTTTTCATTGAAATAGATAGCGTAAATGAAGTAATTATAAAAAATTAAAATTAATTTATTGAGCGGCCACATTATAAATTTCGTGCTATTAGTCAAGATTTTGTCCATACTACATAGACTATTTTGCATGAATATAGGTTTAATAGTGATTATATAATTGTTAGAGTAAGAGGAATATGTATGTCTTATTTTTTTGATACAGCAGTTAATATAGAGGGAAATAAGAAATTAAGAACGCCTCAGATTGAGGCATACATCAAAATTAGAGAATATTTTAATCAACCAAATAATAAAGAAGCATTAGTAGTACTACCGACAGGTACAGGTAAAAGTGGTTTAATTTCTATTGCGCCATATGGAGTATCAAATAAAAGAGTTCTTATTATAACTCCTGGGCTTGTTACTAAAGATAGTATACGAAAAACTCAAGAGGTGTTAGAGGACAATTTCTGGGTGAATTGTGATGTTATATTTAATAGTAAAGATATTCCTGTGGTGAATGAATATCTTCAAGATATCAGTGATGAGCATTTATTTGCTAGTCATATTGTTTACTCTAATATACATCGAGTATCAAGTAAGCGTGGGACAAGTCTAATAAGTAGAGTTCCACAGGACTTTTTTGATTTTATTATTATTGATGAGGCTCACCATGCTCCTGCCCAAAGTTGGCGTGAAGTTTTGGGATATTTCCGAGAGGCTAAGATACTTCATGTTACAGGAACACCATATCGAGGTGATAATCAAGAGATTCCTGGAGAAAAAATACATGAAACTCCTCTTTCAGAGGTTATGAAAAATAATTATGTGAAGTGGTTAAGAAAAGAGACAGTTAATGCACATGAGTTGTATTTTTCTATAAAAGAAAATGAAGAGGTCAAATTATCAAAGGAAGAGGTATTGGCATTTAAAGATAAAGAGTGGATAGAGAAAAGTATCGCTCTGTCGGAGGAATGCTCAAAAGATGTTATTGAATATAGTATATTAAAATTAAATGAGTTAAAGAATTTATCTAGTAAAGTACCCCATAAAATATTAGCTGTAGGTTGTAGTATTTCTCACGCAGAAGATTTATATCATTGGTATAAAGAAAAGGGATTAGATTCTATTATTGTTCATAGTGAAATGTCCTTAGATGAATTACGTAGATCTTTTAGAAACATTGAAAATCATCAATGTGATGTCGTAATTTCAGTTAACATGCTGATGGAAGGTTATGATCATAAATACTTAAGTATTCTGGCTATATTTAGGCCATATAGAAGTATTAATGCGTTTGCACAAGTGATTGGTAGAATATTGCGTGCAATACCTGATGATGAAATAACAGCTTTTGAAATTGATAATAATGGATTGGTAATATTTCATGAAGAAATTGGACTCAACACAATGTGGAATGTATTTCAAAAGGAAGTTGATAGAGCTAAAAGAGGAAGTGTCCGGGAATATACATTTAGTGATAGAGAATATATTGAGAGAGAAAATTCATTAGCTAGTGTAAATAGTGAGGGAGCCTTTATTAGTAATAAAGATTCATATCTTGATGATATAGATTTTAATGAATTATTTGAAAGAAAGAGAGCGGAGATAAATGCGTCAGTATCCGAAAATATAAATAAAATTATTCAATCGGGAGTAGATCTACCATTAGATGTGCGTGAAAATTTGAAAGATTTTCTCGTAGAGAAAGAAATTCGTAAAGCTGCTAAATTAATAGACCCTGAGTTGATAGAGAAGCGGCCTGCGCAAGCAAGAAAAATGATGCGACAAATCTTGAGTACGCGAATACAGGATGAGGTTGCTAATCTTTTGATTGAAAACGGTATTGATGAAAAAGGCTCTGAGCTTTACCATGTTTTTAATCGCTATATTTCTAATCTAAAGACAACAGATGTTAATGATGGTATTGTCGTTCGTTTTATTAATAGCAAATTATCCAGGATATATGGGGTGGTTAAGGATCGGGATAATAAAACATTGCTAAAATCAATAGAGGCATTAGCGGGAATACTTGAAGAAGTTAAGAGGATGATACGATGATCGACTCATTAAAAGTAAACGAGATTATAGAAAGAATGGTAGCCTTTTGCTTAGTGAAAGGTGTTCAGCCTGATGAGCTCATAACTGCTATTTTTGAGAGTGAATACGATAGCATTGAAACAATTAAGAAATCTAATGATATTCATATGATTATCACCTATAAAGAAAATGTAGATAACGAGGTGAATATTATTAGAATGAAATATATATATAAAGAAAATAAACAGTTACAGAGAATAGAACAAAAGATAAATTCGGGAGCTTATAAAGTCCAATGGGATAGAGCGGAGAAGCTAGAATCTATTATTAATGAGCTTTTAGAAGCTATCGGGGCAGATAAGAAAATACTATCAGATATTAAAGACAAAATTCCGGCAGAGTTTCAAAGTATTGTTTACCCTAAGTTAAAACTTGTTTGCTAAGTGTGCACTGATCAAGGGGGGAATACCTCCTTTTTCATCGATAGAACTATCCGTGTATATTTGAGGGTATTAGAAATTCATTCATTTTAATAAATCATCTAAAGAAGAGGAAATGAGGATATATTCATAACAATTTGATTTATTGGAAATTTTTCAAGTCTTATCATGGGATTTATATTCATGAAAAAAAATTGTTTTCACGGTTAATCATTTGATAGCAGCGATACTCCATACCAGCAAAATAAACGAGAATTAACAATAACATCAATACCCTGCACTTGATTCTTGTTGCCATAAATGGGCGGCTAATAGGGCTTTCCAGGGGGTGAAATCTGCCAACCATTTTTCTGCTTGTTCTGCGGAAACTTTTTCATTTTGATTAAACAGTCTCTGCATATTACGTCTTACGGCGACATCGCCATGTAATGAGCCATTTAAGTAGTTGAATCCCCGTAACAGGGAATAGTTAATTGTCCACATACCAATGCCTTTTATAGCGAGTAAATTATCTGTTAGTTGCTGAATATCTTGCTCATCATCAGAGATTGCCAATGTTAATTCACCAGATTCAATTAATTGGCTTAAGTGGAGTAATGCTTTGGCTTTACTGACAGAAAATCCGCATTGGCGTAATTCATCTTCTGAATGGTTGATGATTTGTCTGGCGGTTGGAAAGCACCATAGCCCGGAGGAATGCTGAACTCCTATTGCCTGAATAAATCTCCTGCGAATAGATATGGCTGTGCTAACACTGATCTGTTGGCCGATAACCGCCCAACTTAATGCCTCAAACGGTGTGGCCGATTGATAAATCCTTAAACCTGATTGTCTGGCAATAAGTGAACCGATAATCGGGTGTCCTTTATATAAACATTCAAATAGATGAACCGGCTGTAGAAGCCCTAGCATATGAGATGCTAAAGCAGATAAGCGCTCATCAGGGCCTGTGGTGTCACCATCAACTTTAAGTTGTATATGTGCGGTTTTTGCATTAATAGCTATGGTTAATTCCGCAGGTTTGTCATCCCACATCATCCCTTTTCGAACTTTATTCTGTTCCACAATTTCAGCGATATTTTGTTTATCTCTTTGATGAAAAGCGAAAAAATCGTGGAGATGATAATTATCGGGTAATGCGATTTTGGTGGATAAAGTGGTTTTCATTTCTTCTCTCCCAAGGTATGGGTATTTTAGTGATCATAGTTAGCATTCTGGATAAAAAACTCTGAAATCTGTTTTCAAATTTTTAAAATTTTTCTGACAGGAATAATATCGTCAATCTGTGGTCTTTGTATATGTTAGTTAAAGGAGAGGTTAATGAAAGCATATCGTTTTAATTTACGACAGAAAATTCTGACATCTGTTCTGCTTTTTTCATGTTGTATAGATTTCGCTTACTCAAATACAAATACGCATAAACAGTTTTTCCGTCATGATGGTAGTGAAATAACTTACTATCTTAAGCAAAGAGGAGGTAATAATCTATTAGTGCTGATACAGGGTTCTGATTGTAATAGTATCGCCAATAATAAGTTTGTGAATGACACGTTTAGTGATATTTATCCCGATAGTGATGTTCTGACTGTGGAAAAATATGGCATTAATGCATCACTCCCTTGGTCTGATGCTGTTGAACGCTCAGATTGTCCTAAGGCTTATATGAGTTCGGATACACCAGAACAAAGGGTTAAGGATTATATTCAGATCATTGGTTATTTGAAACATCAGAATAAATATAAGAAGATCATTGTCTTGGGTGGAAGTGAGGGGGCAGTGGTTGCCAATTTAATTACGTCACAAGTCAATTATATTGATAGAACTGTGTCACTGAATGGTGGAGGTCGGCATTTCGCTGATGATGTTATTCATAGTATAAGGAGTGAGGTGTCACCAGAATATCTCAATGAGGCAATTAAAGGATTTAGGGATTTTCAGCAAGAAATAGCTACCGGGAATAATATGAATCATATAGAAATGAGTAACCACGGTGCTAATTGGTGGAGGGTTTCTCTTGGTATTGATCAATATAAAGTGTTAAATCAGACTAAGAGTCCTATCTTGATTATTCAAACGCTAAATGATAATTCAGTCAGCTCTAGTTCAGCGATAAAAATGAAAGAACAATTAAATAAAGATAATATTACCTTTTATCAATACCCAGGTTTAAGTCATGGGTTCAGGAATAGTGAAGGTGTTTTGCAGATTACTCCTATTGTTGAGGATATAAAAAATTGGTTATCTAGGGATTATGGGTAAAAGTCTGTTATATAAAATAGTATTAATTTGTCGGTATTTTTCTATATTGGAAAGTGATATTAAATTTGGAAATAAAACGTGGTATAGTCAAAATTGACACCACGTTTTTTTTAGGATTATTTTCGCATAGTAATTGTTGTTAATTTCATATCTCATTTGGCAATGGAAATATATATAAATAAAAATTTGGTGATTAATGATTTATAATAAATTTAATAATAATATAATTTCCTGAGATTTATTTTATATTCTTGTTATTATAATGGAAAGATGGGGTGAAATTATAATATTTCCTATAAATCATCACTTGATTAATATACCGCTTGTTATTTCAAAAAAATATAGTGCTAAAACGTTATGAATTATTCTTCGTTTCTTAGGTGATTTTCTCGGTTTTACCTTTTGTAGTATAGAAGGGAAGTAGCTGTTTATTTTCCATTATCATTTATCGCTGTCATTATATTAGATTGGAAAAGTTACTGAAATATCCTGTTCATTACAGGATGTAATATCTTTTCTATTTTTCACTGGGTAATAAAATATTGATTTTAAATTAATTAAATTTATTTTTTTATTTTATTGACAATACATTAATGGCATCTATAGTTATATGTATTAGATAAAGCGTCAATATGGCATCAAAAATGCTGTATATGTTATCTAAATGCTGGATAAATTCCTGATAAACACCTTATTTTCTAGTGAAAATGGTTACAATTTAATATGGGCAAGATGAATGGCTTATTGTACATATTCTTGAGTGATATAAGTTATTTATCAATTGGTTAGATTAAAATTTGGAGTTTATGTCATGATAATTAAGAAAGATATTTTGTTAAATGAAGAGCTGATTGTCGATGATGAGCTTAGAGTGGGTAAAGTAGAGAAAGTCAATATTGATATTCTGTCACCCAGCTCAGTTATTGTTAGTCTGAATATTTTAGGCGTAGTTGATGATTTTCATCTATTACTAGTTGATGATAAAGATAAAGAGAAGATTGTGCTGCTCTATCTTTCTCTTTTACGTGTTCTTCATGAAAAATTAGATGTAAAAGTGAAGGTCGCAAAAAGTAAACTTACTAAGATAAAATATATAGTAGGTGTTGAAATTTAAGAATTATTTGTTAAATTTCTAAATGAGTGTTTGAAAAAATATTCTGTAGAATAACCGGATTTAGTTTGAGTGATATAATCAGTTGCCAAATACAGCATGATTGCTAATTGAAATTAAATGTAGTGTTTCTTCATAGCATGGGACTGGTTTTATTAAAAACATAAATGTGTTTTCTACCAAATGCACCTAAAATTAGGAAGAACGTAAATATTTACGTTCTTCCTGTTACTATTTAAATAAATTATTTTGAAATTAAAGAGTCTATATCTTATAAATAAATGTGGTTTATTTTAGGTAATGTTTTAACGGTAATAATTATATAGCAAACAATCACATTAACTCTATTTTACAATCCTTAAATTTAATTCCTTTACAAATTTAAATGTCCATATATTATTGCTCGCAGACAAATTTATATTCTTATTTTAGAGTTATAAAATTACAGTGAAACTATAAAGTTGTTTTGTATATTATTACCTTGGTTGAACGTTTTATAACGGAAAAATAAATTTTTTAACAGTTTTTTACTGTTTTAAATAGCCAATATTATGATTTGTTGTTGGATTTTTTAAGCGAGAAGATATGTAAATTCATAATATTATGTATGATGATATATTGAAATTGAATTTTTTCTAAGAGGTTTATATTGATGGAAATAGGGTCGCGATTAATACAATTGTTATAGTTTTAAAGCGACATAATATTAAAATATCAGGAGATGACATGCTTGATTCAAATGTAACAGATTGTAATAGTAAGAATACTTCCCCAGTTTGTTCTTTTAATGAATGGGACCCACTTGAGGAGGTTATTGTCGGTGTAGTTGATGGCGCCAGATTTCCCGGCTGGCATATGGCGATAGAGCCGATATTGCCACCGAATCAAATTACTAATTTTTATCGGTATGCAGGTCGGGCATTTCCGCAAGAACAAATTGATGCAGCATCTAGAGAGTTAGAAGAATTTGTCCATATTCTTGAAGGTGAAGGTGTGACAGTACGTCGTCCAGATCCGCAAGACCAATCTCAGGTATTTGGTGCGCCAGGCTGGAGTAGTACAGGGTTTTATTGTGCAATGCCTCGCGATGTGCTGTTAGTTATTGGAAATGATATTATTGAATGCCCGCTAGCATGGCGTTCCCGTTATTTTGAGACGGCGGCATATAAGACTTTACTTAAAGATTACTTTAAGAAAGGTGCAAAATGGAGCGCCGGGCCAAAACCACAGCTGATCGAGGAACAATATAATTTCGAATGGCATCAGCCTAATAGCGAGGAGCGTGTTCCCCTTGCTATAACTGAATTTGAACCGACTTTTGATGCTGCGGATTTTATCCGATGTGGGCGAGATATCATTGCTCAAAAGAGCCATGTCACAAATGAATTTGGTATTGAATGGCTTCGTCGTCATATAGGTGATGAATATCGTATTCATGTTTTTGAATTTAACGATGATAGCCCTATGCATATTGATGCTACCTTTGTTCCTATGGCGCCAGGAAAACTGTTGATTAACCCCAAAAAGGTGTTAAAAATTCCTGAATTGTTTAGGAACTGGGACGTATTACATGCACCTGACCCAGTTATTCCTGATGATCACCCTCTATATACCACCAGTAAATGGATCAACATGAATATTCTGATGTTGGATGAGCAGCGAGTGATTGTTGAAAAACAGGATGAGCCAATGATTGCTGCGATGAAACGTTGGGGCTTTACACCTATTCCATGTAATTTCAGGAACTTTAATACCTTCGGTGGTTCTTTCCATTGTGCAACTGTTGATGTAAGACGGCGCGGAACTTTACAGTCTTATCTTGACTAAGAATAATGATGGCTATCGGGAGAATGCGGAAATATTTGACCATAGCTAAATATGCCTCTACATTTATATACGATGGATGTAAATGTTAGAGATGAATACCCGCATGCGCACAGTTAAGATTAATCGCAGTGTGTGCATGCGTTTTGCTTGTATTTCTCTCTCCTCCTCTCCCTCATTTCTATGATTATGAATAGTAACAAGCTGTTTAATTCTGGATTTCAGTATGAGTTCTGAAATAATTGCGGGTAGTGAATCACTGCTGGCATGAATTCACCTATTCCGATGAATGACCGCAGTCACTTTCTGTTTCTCTTTGATATTAAATGATAAGCATTATTGCTTGGATGTTGGTTATTTCCGTCTTACAGTACTGCCCATATATATATTGCTATCAGATTGCATATATATGTCTTGTTTTATAACTTTATATAAGGAAATTAATGATGGAATCGATGATATCTACAGATAATATTCAATTGTTTATCAATAAAATAGATGAATTGGTTAATGTTGAAAATGAAAAAAAAGGTGGGGCTCTCGCAGTCGCTATTATCCACGATGATAAGATAATTTATCAGCGTCATATCGGGCAAGCTAGCATTGAACATGCTGTTGCTATACAGACTAATACTAAATTCTATTTGGCCAGTGCTTCAAAACAATTCACGGCTTTTTGCATCGCCTTGCTAGAAAAAGAAGGAAAGCTTTGCGTCAAGGATAAAGTCAGACAATATTTGGATTATTTACCCGCACATTTCTCTGATATTACCATTGAGCATCTTATTCATCACACCAGTGGGTTACGGGATGTATTTTTGCTTTATAGTCTGGCAGGTAAAAACTCAAGTTTTGACTACTGCCATGCTGATTTAGTGAAAAAATTGATCCAACGACAACAGACACTTAACGCCCCCATTGGGGAATATAATATTTATAGCAACACGGGCTATTATTTACTAGGGGAAATCGTCAGCGTAGTTTCAGGAAAGTCGTTAAAAGAATATGCAGAAGAAAATGTTTTCGCTCCATTAGAGATGAAAGATACTATTATCTGTGATGATATAACCGAGATTATCTCTAATCGGGCGATGGGTTACACTTATAATGAAAATTCGCAACAGTGGATAAGAAGTGATATTAACAATTCTGTGATGGGTAGTGCAGCGGTTCACTCCACAGTGAATGATTTATGTCGTTGGGCTAAAGCGTTTTATTCGCCATCGATTGTTCAGGAGCTACTGCCTCAATTATCCCGAACACCAGATTTAACTAATGGCAATCGTAACAATTATGGTTACGGTTTGATTATCGACCAACGTGCAGGGCAAACGATAATACAACATAGTGGTACCTATGCTGGTTTCAGAGCTAGTATTTGTATTTTACCAAACGCTAAATTAGGTATCGCGATGACTGATGCACGCGATGTTGATGTTGGTAAATGGACGGATCAGTATATTGATATATTGCTTAATACTGATGTTGAGCCAGAAAAACCACATTGCCTAACCAGTGATATTGATATCACCGGTATTTTCCGAGGGTTAGAGCCTTATCCTTATATTATTACCAAAGAAGATGTTTATTTATTAGGTAATTTATTTACAAAAGGTAACCCGATTATTTTTAACTCTGACGGTACATTCCAAGAACAAGGAAGTAGAATCCAGTTCAGGCCCGTCGTTGAAAATGACAGTGTTATCGCACTGGAACATATTGATGAAGTTGGTAACATTTTTTATTTGAAGAAGATGAACAATGAAAGTAGCGTCGATATTAAACTATTGTCAGGGCGCTATTATAGCCATGAAACAGAGGCGATAATTAATATTATATCGTCTGGTGATGACATTTATATTGATGGGATTATCCATCCTGTAAAAAAAGAGGCTTTGCGACATATTTATGGGAATAGTTATTTCTCACCCAGTGCTGAGTTTGTTGTTGATTTTAAATTTGATCCTGATACTAATAAACCTCGTCTCTATGTCGGTAATGCGCGTTGTTTGAATGTAGAATTCGTTGCAGTTTAATTGTCAGATTAGTAAATATAAATTTAGAACAGCATTTCATTAGCAGGATAGAATTAATGCTATTGAGGGCCTAAAGATATTTTCTATTAGATGCACTTTGTTCCAGACAGAACTATTATATTTATGTTCTGTCTGTTTTTTATAAATAAGGTCTTATAATAGTGCTACACTCATTTTTTGTCTTCCTGGCTTTGGCTGTGATGAAAACGATGCCAAAAAGGCATTAACATAATTAAGCAACTGCCACATAAAATTGACAACAATGATTTCGCGTTATTGTCTCATGGAGCGATTGCCATAACCGTTCTATTTTATTTAGCCACGGTGAATAGACGGGTGAAAACAGCAGGGTAATTTTGGGGTGTCGTGCCGGCCAGTCCTATTAGTCCGCGCCGATTTTCGGGTTTGAATCAATATCCACCTCATCTTCATAGAAAACGGGTTGTTTTACTGTTGTGCCGCTCTGCGCCAGACAATACCCATCTGAGCAAAGCAGAGAGAGGGGAGATTCCAGACAGCAGGTCGGCTAGCCGGTAAACTTTTGAGCCCTTCGAGTCCATATAATGTAAACCACTCAACCCAACGATTGATGGAAGAACGTGCGGCATGAAGAGTTTTGGCGATATAAGTTACCGTCAATCCCTCATTGAGCATCAATAATGTCGTCAATCGACGGGAATAGTTCTTATCACGGGTTTTATGGATAAGTTTTCTCATTTTCTGGCATTCATTTTAAGGTATGGGTACTATGATAGGCATCACTCAGTCCGTGTTGAGGTTTGAGATTTTTCGCAATTAATCAGATCGCAAAAATCAGACTGAGTTCCCTTCCAACGATCTACTATTTTGAAAGTTTATTTATTAGGAGATTGATGATGAAACTGACAATATCCGCAGATAATATTAAACTCTTTATCAAGAAAATAGACGAATTAGTTAATATTGAGAATAAAAAAAAGGGGGGCGCTCTCGCCGTTGCGGTTATCCACGGCAATAAAATCATTTATCAGCGTCATATCGGAAAAGCTAGCATTGAACATGCTGTGGTTGTAAAACCTAAAACTAAATTCTATTTAGCGAGTGTTTCAAAACAATTCACGGCTTTTTGTATAGCTTTGCTGGAGAAAGAAGGAAAGATTAACGTCAAGGATAAAGTCAGACAATATTTAGATTATTTACCCGCGCATTTCTCTGATATTACTATTGAACATCTTATTCACCACACCAGCGGGTTACGGGATATATTTTTACTTTATGGTCTGGCAGGTAAAAACTCAGATTTTGACTACTGCCATGCTGACTTAGAGAGAAAGCTGATCCAACGACAACAGGCACTTAACGTCCCGTCTGGGGAATATTATCTTTATAGCAACACCGGCTATTATTTGCTGGGGGAAATCGTCAGCGTGGTTTCAGGCCAGTCATTGAAAAAATATGTAGAAGAAAATGTTTTCGCCCCATTAAAGATGAAAAATACCTTTATCTGCGATGATGTAACCGAGATTATCTCTGACAGGGCGATGGGTTACATTTATAATAAGGATTCACAACGGTGGATAAGAAGCGATATCAACAATTCCGTGGTGGGTAGTGCAGGGGTTCACTCCACCGTGAATGATTTGTGTCGTTGGATGAGAGCATTTTATTCACCATCGATTGTTCAGGATCTGTTGCCTCAATTATCCCGTACACCAGATTTAACTAATGGTAATCGTAACAATTATGCTTATGGTTTGATTATTAACCGACGTGCAGGGCAAACGATAATACAACACGGTGGTACTTATGCTGGCTTCAGAGCGAGTATTTGTATTTTACCGGATGCTAAATTAGGTATCGTGATTACCGCTGCAATAGGTGTTGATGTTGCTAAATGGATAGATCGGTATATTAATATATTGCTTAACTCCGATGTTGAGCCAGAAAAGCCGCATTACCTAACCAGTGATATTGATATCACCGGTATTTTCCGGGGAATAGAATCTTATCCTTATATTATTACCAAGGAAGACTGCTATTTATTAGGTAATGTATTTGAGAAAGGCAATCCGATTATCTTTAACGCTGATGGTACATTCCAAGAGCAAGGAGGTAAAGCTCGGTTCAGTCCTATCATTGAAAATCACAATGTTATCGCACTGAAACAGATTGATGAAAATGGTAATATTTTTTATTTCAAAAGAGTGAACGATGAAGGTAGTATAGATATTAAGCTATTATCAGGGCGCTATTATAGTCACGAAACAGAGGCGATAATTAATGTTATAGTGTCTGGCAAAGATATTTATATTGATGGGATTATCCATCCTATAAAAGAAGAGGCTTTGCGGCATATTTATGGGAATAGTTATTTGTCCACAAAAACTAAGCTTATTGTTGATTTTAAGTTTTATCCTGATGAAAATAAATATTGCCTCTATGTCAGTAATTCGCGTTGCTTGAATTTGGAATTCATTGCAGTTTAATGGACAGGTTAGTAAATACAAATTTAGAACAGTATTTAGCTAGCAAGATAGGATTGATGATATTGTGAGAGCCTGGAGATATTTTCTATTAGATACACTTCATTCTAGGCAGAACGGCCATATTTATGTTCTGCCTATTTTTTGTGAACATCAGTGCCTATAATTACTTTATATTGCCACTCACACATTAAATGACAATCATCATCACTTGGATGTTTCTTGTTTACGTCTTACAGTACTGCCCGTATATGTATTGCTATCAAGTCGTATATATTCTGTTTTGTAACCTTAAATAAGGAAGTTCATGATGGAATCTACTATATCTACAGATAAGATTAAGTTATTTCTCAAGAAAATAGATGAATTAGTTAATATTGAGAATAAAAAAAAAGGGTGGGGCTTTCGCCGTTATTGTCACCCACGGAAATAAAACCATTTACCAGAGTCATATCGGACAAGCTAGTATTGAACATGCCGCTGCTATAAAACCTACGACTAAATTCTATTTGTCGAGTACTTCAAAACAATTCACGGCTTTTTGTATCGCTTTGCTGGAGAAGGCAGGGAAGCTCAGTGTCAAAGATAAAGTTGGGCAATATTTGGATTATCTACCCACTCATTTCTCTGATATTACCATTGAGCATCTTATTCACCATACCAGTGGGTTACGGGATATATTCTTACTTTATAGCCTGGCAGGTAAGAACTCAGATTTTGACTACCGCGATGTTGGTTCAGTCAGCAAGTTAGTCCAACGGCAAAAAGAGCTTAACTTTACGCCTGGAGAATATTATCTCTATAGTAATACAGGCTATAATTTGCTGGCAGAAATAGTCAGTGTGGTTTCAGGTAAATCGTTAAGAGAATATGCGGAAGAAAATGTTTTTGTCCCATTGAAGATGAAAGACACCTTTTTCAATGATGATGTAACTGAAATTATCTTTGACCGGGCGATGGGTTACACTTATAACCAGGATTCACATCAGTGGGTAAGAGATGATATCAACAATTCTGTCGTGGGTGGTGGCGGGGTTTACTCCACTGTGAATGATTTATGTCGCTGGATTAGAGCATTTTATTCACCATCTATTGTTCAGGATCTGTTGCCTCAATTATCCCGTACGCCAGATTTAATCAATGGCAATCGCAATAATTATGCTTACGGCTTGATTTTCAGCCAACGAGGAGGGCAAAGGATAATAGAACACGGTGGTTCCTATGCTGGTTTCGAATCTAATGTTTGCATTTTACCGGATGCTAAATTAGGTATTGCGATTACTGCTGCGACAGGTGTTGATACTGTTGAATGGATGGATAAGCATATTGGTATTTTGCTTAACAATATTGAGCCAGAAGAACCACATTGTCTAACCAGTGATATCGATATCACCGGTATTTTCCGAGGGATAGAACCTTACCCTTATATTATTACCAAAGAAGATGTTTATTTTTTAGGTAATTTATTTAAAAGAAGTAACCCGATTAATTTTAACTCTGACGGTACATTCCAAGAGAAAGGAGGTCAAAGTCGATTCAGGCCCATCATTGAAAATGACAGTGTTATCGCACTGGAAAAAGTTGATGAAAATGGTAATATTTTTTATTTGAAAAAGATGATCGATGAAGGTGGTGTCGATATTCAAAGATTGTCAGGAAATTATTACAACCATGAAACAGAAGCAACGATTATTATTTCTGCTTCTAGTGACGGGGTTTATATTGATGGTATTGTTTATATTGGGAAGAAAGAGATCTTACGTCGGATTTATGGGAATAGCTATTTCGCCTCCAATGATGGACTGTTTATTGATTTTGAAGTGGACCCTGATACCAACAAACCTTATTTCTATATCAGTGATTCACGTTGCTGGAAAGTAGAGTTCGTCTCAGTTTAATTTATAAAGTGATAAATTAGAATGAAGAATGGCATGGTTATAACAGGATGGAATTAATGCTATTTGGTGACTAAAGATATTTTCTATTAGATATACTTTGTTCCAGGCAGAACTATTATATTTATGTTCTGTCTGTTTTTTGAAAACATCAGCTTCCGTAGTTACTTTATATTGCCATTCATACATTAAATGATAGTCATTATCACTTGGATGTTTCCTGTTTACGTCTTACAGTACTGTCCACATATGTATTGCTATTAGGCTGAATATATATGTTCTGTTTTGTAACCTTAAATAAGGAAGTTAATGATGGAAGTTACTATATCTACAGATAAGATTAAGTTGTTTCTCAAGAAAATAGACGAATTAGTTAATATTGAGAATAAAAAAAAAAGGCGGAGCTATAGCTATTGCTGTTACCCACGGCAATAAAACCATTTATCAGCGTCATATCGGGCAAGCTAGCATTGAACACGCTGTAGCGGTAAAACCTAAAACTAAATTCTATTTAGCGAGTGTTTCAAAACAATTCACGGCTTTTTGCATAGCCTTATTAGAGAAAGAAGGAAAGCTCAGCGTCAAGGATAAAGTCGGACAATATTTGGATTATTTCCCCGCAGAATTCTCTGACATTACCATTGAACATCTTATTCACCATACCAGTGGGTTACGGGATGAATTTTTACTTTATCACCTGGCAGGTAAAAATTCAGACTTTGATCACCGCCATATTAATTTGGTGAGAAAACTGGTCCAACGGCAACAGGCACTTAATTTCATGTCTGGGGAGTATTATCTCTATAGCAACACGGGCTATAGTTTACTGGCGGAAATAGTCAGAGTAATTTCAGGTAAATCGTTGAGGAAATATGCGGAAGAAAATATTTTCGTCCCATTAAAGATGAAAGATACCTTTTTCTATGATGACATAACCGAGATTATTTCTGATCGAGCTATGGGTTGTGTTTATAACGAGAAGCTGCACCAGTGGGTAAGAGATGATATGAACAATTCTGCTGTGGGTGGCGGCGGGGTTCACTCCACCGTGAATGATTTGTGTCGTTGGATTAGAGCATTTTATTCACCATCGATTGTTCAGGATCTGTTGCCTCAATTATCCCGTACACCAGATTTAACCAATGGCAATCGCAATAATTATGCTTACGGTTTGATTATCAGTCAACGCGAAGGACAAAAGATAATACAACATGGTGGTGCTTATGCTGGCTTCAGGTCTCACATTTATATTTTACCGGATGCTAAATTAGGTATCGCAATTACCGCTGCAACAGGTGTTAATGTTTCTGCATGGGTGGAGCAGAATATTGATATATTGTTTAACACCCATATTGAACTGGAAAAACCGCATTGCTTAACCAGTGATATCGATATCACCGGTATTTTCCGAGGGGAAGAACCTTATCCTTATATTATTACCAAGGAGGATTGCTATTTATTGGGTAATGTATTCGAAAAAGGCAATCCGATTACTTTTAACTCTGACGGTACATTCCAAGAGGAAGGGGGTAAAATCCGATTCAGACCTATCATTAAAAATGACCGTGTTATCGCATTGGAACAGATTAATGAAAATGGCAATGTTTTTTATCTTGAAAAGAGGGTTGATAAAGGTGGTGTCGATATTCAGCAATTATCAGGACGTTATTATAACGGTGAAACAGAAGCAACGATGATTGTTTCCGCTTCTGGCAATGGGATTTATATTGATGGAGTTGTCTATCCTGGTAAAAAGGAAG
The DNA here is from genome assembly GCF_002968995.1 of Photorhabdus hindustanensis. NCBI lineage: Bacteria > Pseudomonadati > Pseudomonadota > Gammaproteobacteria > Enterobacterales > Morganellaceae > Photorhabdus > Photorhabdus hindustanensis. The sequence goes on along the minus strand of NZ_PUWT01000054.1, from coordinate 70,414 downwards.
TCTTACGTCGGATTTACGGGAATAGTTATTTTTCTCCCAGCACTGAACTGATTATTGATTTTGAATTAGATCCTAATACCAATAAACCTCATCTCTATGTCAGCAATTCACGTTGTTGGAAGATAGAATTTATCACAGTTTAATTTATAAAGTGATAAATTAGAATGAAGAACGACATGGTTATAGCAGAATGGAATTAATGCTATTGAGGGACTAAAGATATTTTCTATTAGATGCATTTTACTCCAGGCAGAACTATTATATTTATGTTCTGTCTGTTTTTTGTCAACATCAGCTCCCGTAGTTACTTTATATTGCTCTCCATATATTAAATGATAATCATTATCACTTGGATGTTTCCTATTTACGTCTTACAGTACTGCCCACATATGTATTGCTATTAGATTGAATATATATGTTCTGTTTTATAACCTTAAATAAGGAAGTTAATGATGGAAGTTACTATATCTACAGATAAGATTAAGTTGTTTCTCAAGAAAATAGACGAACTGGTTAATATTGAGAATAAAAAAAAAGGGTGGAGCCCTCGCCGTTGCTGTTACCCTCGGCAATAAAACCATTTATCAGCGTCATATCGGACAAGTTAGCATTGAACATGCTGTTGCAGTAAAACCTAATACTAAATTCTATTTAGCTAGTGTTTCAAAACAATTCGCTGCTTTTTGTATTGCATTGTTGGAAAAAGCAGGGAAGCTTTGCGTCAAGGATAAAGTTGGACAATATTTGGATTATTTCCCTGCCGAATTCTCTGACATTACCATTGAACATCTTATTCATCATACCAGCGGGTTACGGGATGAATTTGGGCTTTATGAGTTGGCAGGTAAAAATTCAGACTTTGACCACCGTCATATTGATTTGGTGAGAAAACTCACTCAACGGCAAAAAGCGCTTAATTATACGCCTGGCGAATACTATCTCTATAGTAATACGGGCTATAATTTGCTGGCAGAAATAGTTAGAGTGGTTTCAGGTAAATCGTTAAGAGAATATGCGGAAGAAAATGTTTTTGCCCCATTAAAGATGAAAGATACTTTTTTCTATGATGACATAACTGAGATTATTCCTGATCGAGCGATGGGTTACGCTTATAACGAGAAGTCGCACCGGTGGGTAAGAGATGATCTCAACGATGTGGTAGTCGGTGGTTCAGGACTTCATTCTACGGTAAATGATTTGTGTCGTTGGATGAGAGCATTTTATTCACCATCGATTGTTCAGGATCTGCTGCCTCAATTATCCCGTACACCAGATTTGACTAATGGTAATCGTAATAATTATGCTTACGGTTTTATTATCAGCCAACGAGAAGGGCAAAAGATAATACAACACGGTGGTTCCTATACTGGTTTCAAATCCCATGTTTGTATTTTACCGGATACTAAATTAGGTATCGCGATTACCGCTGCAACAGGTGTTGATGTTTCTGCATGGGTGGAGCAGCATATTGATATCTTGTTTAACATCGATATTAAGCCAGAAGAACCATATTGCCTAACCAGTGATATCGATATTACCGGTATTTTCCGAGGGGCAGAGCCTTATCCTTATATTATTACCAAGGAAGAGACTTATTTGTTAGGTAATTTATTCGAAAAAGGCAACCCGATTACCTTTAACTCTGACGGTACATTCCAAGAGAAAGGTGGTAAAATCCGGTTCAGGCCAATTATTGAGAATGATAGTGTTATTGCATTAGAACAAATTGATGAAAATGGCAATGTTTTTTATTTTAAAAAAATGATTGATGAGGGTGGTGTCGATATTCAGCGATTGTCAGGGCGTTATTATAATCATGAAACAGAAGCAACGATGACTGTTTCCGTTTCTGGCGATGGGATTTATATTGATGGAGTTGTTTATATTGGTAAAAAGGAAGTCTTACGGCGAATTTATGGGAATAGTTATTTCTCGCCCAGTACTGAACTGATTATTGATTTTAAATTAGATCCTGATACCAATAAACCTCATCTCTATACCAGTACTTCACGTTGTTGGAGGATAGAATTCGTTGCAGTTTAATTTTCAAAGTGATAAATCAGAATGAAGAATGGCATTGTTATAACAGGGTGTAATTAATGCTATTGAAGGTCTAAAGATATTTTCCATTAGATGCATTTTATTCCAGGCAGAACTATTATATTTATGTTCTGTCTGTTTTTTGAAAATATCAGCTTCTGTAGTTACTTTATATTGCCATTCATATATTAAATGATGATGATTATCACTTGGATGATTTGCTATTTACGTCTTACAGTAATTACTTGTATATGATATTGCTATCAGATCGTATATATGTTCTGTTTTATAATCTTAAAATAAGGAAGTTCATGATGGAATCTACTATACCTACAGATAAAGTTAAGTTGCTCCTCAAGAAAATAGATGAATTGGTTGATATTGAAAATAAGAAAAAGGGTGGCGCTCTTGCTATTGCTGTGACCCACGGTAATAAAACGATTTATCAGCGCCATATCGGAAAGGCTAATATTGAATATGCTGTGGCTGCAAAACCTAATACTAAATTCTATTTAGCGAGTGTTTCAAAACAATTCACCGCTTTTTGCATAGCCTTATTAGAGAAAGAAGGAAAGCTCAGCGTCAAGGATAAAGTCGGGCAATATCTGGATTATTTCCCGGTAGAATTCTCTGATATTACTATTGAACATCTTATTCATCATACCAGTGGATTACGTGATGAATCTTTACTTTATCGTCTGGCAGGTAAAAACTCGCGTTTTGATTACCATAATATTGATTTGATAAGAAAGCTGACGCAGCGGCAACGAGCACTTAATTTTACACCTGGCGAATATTATGCTTATAGCAATACTGGCTATTATTTGCTGGCTGAAATAGTCAGTGTGGTTTCAGGTAAATCATTGAGAGAATATACAGAAGAAAATATTTTCGCTCCGTTAAAGATGAAAGATACTGCTTTCTATGATGATGTCACAGAGATTATTTTTGATCGGGCGATGGGTTACACTTATAACAAGGAACCGAACCGGTGGGCAAGATATGATCTCAATGGTTCCGTAGTAGGTGGCACAGGGCTTTATTCTACGGTGAATGATTTGTGTCGTTGGATCAGAGCATTTTATTCCCCATCGATTGTTCAGGAGCTGTTGCCTCAATTATCTCGTACACCAGATTTAACTAATGGCAATCACAATAATTATGCTTACGGCTTGATTATCAGCCAACGAGAAGGGCAAAAAATAATACAGCATGATGGTTCCTATGCTGGTTTCAAATCTGATGTTTGTATTTTGCCTGACGCTAAATTAGGTATCGCTATTACCTCTGCAACAAATATTAATGTCATTCAATGGATTGAACAGTGTCTTGATGTGTTGTTTAACACGAATATAATTGAACCGGAAAAACCACATTGTCTAACCTGTGATATCGATATCACAGGAATTTTCCGAGGGGCAACGCCTTATCCTTATATTATCACCAAGGAGGATTGCTATTTATTGGGTAGTTTATTTGGAAAAGGCGAGCCGATTACTTTTAACTCTGATGGTTCATTCCAACAGCAGGGAAGTAAAACCCGATTCAAACCTATCATTGAAAATAATAGTGTTATCGCATTGGAACAGATTGATGAAAATGGCAATGTTTTTTATTTTAACAAGATGACTGATGACGATATTATCGATATTAAGAGATTGTCAGGGAATTATTATAGTCATGAAATAGAAGCAACGGTGACTATTTCTGCTTCTGGAGATGAAATTTATATTGATGGGGTTACTTATCCTGAGAACAAAGAGGTTTTACGGCGGATTTACGGTAATAGTTATTTCTCCCCGAGTACTGAATTTGTTATCGATTTTGAATTGGACTCTGATATGAATAAGCCTCACCTTTATATCAATGACTGGGGTTGCTGGAGGGTAGAATTTGTTGCAGTTTAATTTTTAAAGTGATAAATCAGAATGAAGAATGGTATTGTTATAACAGGGTGTAATTAATGCTGTTGAGGGCCTAAAGATATTTTCCATTAGATGCATTTTGTTCCAGGCAGAACTATTATATTTATGTTCTGTCTGTTTTTTGAAAACATCAGCTTCCGTAGTTACTTTATATTGCCATTCATATATTAAATGATAGTCATTATCACTTGGATGTTTCCTGTTTACGTCTTATAGTACTGCCCATATATGTATTGCTATTAGGTTGAATATATATGTCCTGTCTTATAATCTTAAATAAGGAAATTCATGATGGAATCAACGATATCTGCAAATAATATTAACTCTTTTATCAAAAAAATAGACGAACTGGTTAATATTGAAAATAAAAAAAAAGGGGGGCGCACTCGCTGTTGCTGTTACTCACGGTAATAAAACAATTTATCAGCGCCATATCGGAAAGGCTAACATTGGACATGCTGTTGCTGTGAAACCTAATACTAAATTCTATTTGGCGAGCGTTTCAAAACAATTCACGGCTTTTTGCATTGCTTTGTTGGAGAAAGAAGGAAAGCTTTGCGTTAAGGATAAAGTTGGACAATATTTGGATTATTTCCCCGCAGAATTCTCTGATATTACCATTGAGCATCTTATTCACCATACCAGTGGATTACGTGATCAATTTTTACTTTATAGCCTGGCAGGTAAAAATTCAGCCTTTGACCACCGTCATATTGATTTGGTGAGAAAACTGACGCAACGGCAACAAGCGCTTAATTTTACGCCTGGAGAATATTATCTCTATAGCAACACGGGTTATAATTTAATGGCGGAAATAGTCAGAGTAGTTTCAGGCCAGTCGCTGAGAGAATATGCAGAAGAAAATGTTTTCGTCCCATTAAAGATGAAAGATACCTTTTTCTATGATGATGTTACCGAGATTATTTTTGACCGGGCAATGGGGTACTCCTATAACGAGGACTCGAACCGATGGATAAGAGAAGATCTCAATGATGCGGCGGTAGGAGGTTCGGGGCTATATTCTACAGTGAATGATTTGTGTCGCTGGATGAGAGCGTTTTATTCGCCATCGATTGTTCAGGATCTATTGCCTCAATTATCTCGTACGCCAGATTTAACTAATGGCAATCGTAACAATTATGCTTACGGTTTTGCGATCAGCCAACGTGAAGGGCAAAAGATAATACGACATGATGGTGGTTATGGTGGCTTCAGATCAGAAGTTTGTATTTTGCCTGATGCTGAATTAGGTATTGCTGTTACTTCTGCAATGAATACTAATGTCTCTAAGCTTGTCCGACAATGTTTTGACGTATTGTTTAATCCCAATAGTACTAAACTAGAAAAACAGCCTTGTCGGACTGGTGATATTGATATTACGGGTATATTCAAAGGAATACAACCTTATCCTTATATTATTACCAAAGAAGATTGCTATTTATTAGGTAATTTATTCGAGAAAGGCAACCCGATTATCTTTAATTCTGATGGAACATTCCAAGAGGTGGATGGGAAAATTCGGTTCAGACCTATCATTGAAAATGACAGTATTATTGCATTGGAGCAGATTAATGAAAATGGCAATGTTTTTTATCTAGATAAGATGATTGATGATGGTGGTACCGATATTCAGCTACTATTAGGATATTATTATAACCACGAAACAGAATCTGTGCTCACTGTTACAGCTTCTGAAGATGAGCTTTATATCGATGCCATTATTTCTCCTGAAAGAAAAGAGGTCTTACATCGGGTTTATGGGAACAGTTATTTTTCTCCTAGCACAGAGATTATTATTGATTTTGAATTAAACTCTGACACGAATGAACCTTATCTTTATCTCAGTAATGGTCGTTGCTGGAATATAGAATTCGTCCCAGTTTAATTGATAGTGTTGTGAACACGAGTTGAGAATAGTGTTTTTCTGGTAGAATTGATTGAATTATATTAGGCAGAATTTCCATATTATTATTCTGCCTTATCATACTGTATATATGTTATTTTTATATAACCTTAAATAAGGGAATTAATGATGGAATCTACTATATCTAAAAATAAAATTAAGTTTCTTCTCAAGAAAATAGACGAATTGGTTAATATTGAAAATAAGAAAAATGGCGGTGCCCTCGCAGTTGCTGTTACCCACGGAGATGAAACCATTTATAAGCGCTATATCGGGCAAGCCAGCATTGAACATGCTGTTGCCATAACCCCAAATACGAAATTCTATATGGCGAGTGTTTCAAAACAGTTCACCGCTTTTTGTATTGCCTTGCTGGAAAGGGAAGGAAAGATCAACGTCAAGGATAAAGTGGGGAAATATGTGGATTATTTCCCGGCATATTTCTCTGATATTACTATTGAGCATCTTATTCATCATACCAGTGGGTTACGGGATCAATTTGGGCTTTATAATCTGGCAGGTAAAAACTCGGACTTTGATCACCGTCATATTGATTTGGTGAGAAAACTGGCTCAACGGCAACGTGCACTCAATTTTACGCCGGGGGAATATTATCTCTATAACAACACGGGTTATAATTTACTGGCGGAAATAGTTCGCGTGGTTTCAGGTAAATCATTGAGAGAATATGCGCAAGAAAATGTTTTCGCCCCATTAAAGATGAAAGATACCTTTTTCTATGATGACATAACCGAGATTATCTCTGATCGAGCGATGGGCTATGTTTATAATGAGGCGTTGCACCAGTGGAGAAGAAATGATCTCAACGATGCGGTAGTCGGTGGTTCAGGGCTTTATTCTACGGTAAATGATTTATGTCGTTGGATGAGAGCGTTTTATTCGCCATCGATTGTTCAGGAGCTATTGCCTAAATTATCCCGTACACTAGATTTAACCAATGGCGATCGTAACAATTATGCCTACGGTTTGATTATTAGCCAACGTGAAGGGCAAAAGATAATACGACACGGTGGTTCTTATGGTGGTTTCAAATCAGAAATTTGTATTTTGCCTGATGCCAAATTAGGTATCGCTATTACCTCCGCAACAAATGCTTATGCTTATAAGTTTATCATGCAGGGTCTTGATACATTGTTTAATGCCGGTATGACTGAACCAGACAAACAGCCTTGCCGGACCAGTGATATTGATATTACCGGTATTTTTAAAGGAGTAGATCCTTTTCCTTATATTATTACCAAAGAAGAGTGCTATTTATTAGGCAATTTATTCGAAAAAGTAAATCCGATTATTTTTAATGCTGATGGAACCTTCCAAGAGGAAGGTGGGCAAATCCGGTTCAAACCTATCATTGAAAATGATAGCATTATTGCATTGGAACAGATTAATGAAAATGGCAATATTTTTTGTTTGAAAAAGATGATTGATAAAGGTGATATCGATATTCATCGATTGTCAGGACGATATTATAATCACGAAACAGAATCGATTATCAATATTGAAGCATCCGGTGATGATCTTTATATTGATGCGGTTATTTTACCTGGAAAAAAAGAGGCTTTAAGGTGGGTTTACGAAAATAGCTATTTCTTGCCTGGCACTGAACTTATTATTGATCTTGAATTGAATTCGGATACGAATGAACCTCGTATTTATGTCAATGATGGGTATTGTTGGAAGATAGAATTCGTCCGGTTTAATTTAATTGATAGGGTTATGAACACGAATTGAGAGTAGTCTTTCTCTGGCAGGATGGATTGAATTATATTAGATTGTAATTATCTTAGATAGAATTTTTATATTCGTGCTCTGCCCTGTTACACCGTATTATCAGATTGTATATATGTTCTTTTTATATAACCTTAAATAAGGAAATTAATGATGAAATTGACGATATCTAGAGATAATATTAAGTCTCTTCTTAATAAAATAGACAATTTAATTGATATTGAAAATAAGAAAAAAGGTGGCGCTCTCGCAGTTGCTGTTACCCACGGAGATGAAACCATTTATAAGCGCTATATCGGGCAAGCCAGCATTGAACATGCTGTTGCTATAACTCCAAATACGAAATTCTATATGGCGAGTGTTTCGAAACAATTCACGGCTTTTTGTATAGCCTTGTTGGAAAAAGAAGGAAAACTCAACGTCAAGGATAAAGTGGGGAAATATGTGGATTATTTCCCGGCATATTTCTCTGATATTACCATCGAACATCTTATTCATCATACCAGTGGGTTACGGGATAAATATGTTCCTTATGGCTTTGCCGGTAAAAATTCAGATTTTGACCACCGCAGTATAGATTTATTGAGAAAACTGATTCAACGGCAACAAAAGCTTAATTTTACGCCCGGGGAATATTTTAGCTATAGCAATACGGGCTATAATTTGTTGGCAGAAATCATCAAAGTGGTTTCGGGTAAATCGTTAAGAGAATATGCGAAAGAGAATATCTTTATTCCATTAAAGATGAATAATACCTCTTTCTATGATGATGTTACTGAGATTATCTCTGATCGGGCGATAGGTTATGTCTATAACGAAGATTCAAATCAATGGATAAGATATGATCACAACGATTCAACTATAGGTAGTGCGGGGCTGCGTTCTACAGTGAGTGATTTATGCCGCTGGATGAAAGCATTTTATTCACCATCAATTGTTCGGGATATGTTGCCTCATTTATCTCGTATGCCAAATTTAGCTAATGGCAATCGCAACAATTATGCTTACGGTTTGATGATCAGCCAACGTGAAGGGCAAAAGATAATACGGCACGATGGCGCCTATGGTGGTTTTAAAGCTGATGTTTGTGTTTTACCTGATGCTAAATTAGGTATTGTGATTACTGCTGCAACAGGTATTAATAGTGTTGAGTTTACTAATCAATGTCTTAATGTATTATTTAACACTGATATGACTGAACCAGAGCATTGCCGAACCAGTAATATTGATATTACCGGTATGTTCAAGGGGGCTGATCCCTATCCCTATATTATTACCAAGGAAGATTGCTATTTATTAGGTAATTTATTCGAGAAAGGTAATCCGATTATCTTTAACGCCGATGGAACATTCCAAGAGAAGGGTGGAGAAATCCGGTTCAGACCGATCATTGAAAATAACAGTGTTATCGCACTGGAACAGATTGATGAAAATGACAATGTTTTCTATTTGAAGAAGATGACTGGTAAAGGTGATATTGATATTCATCGATTATCAGGTCGCTATTATAATAACGAAACGGAATCAATTGTCAATATTGAAGCATCCGGTCATGATCTTTATATTGATGCGGTTGTCTTGCCTGGAAAAAAAGAGGTCTTACGATGGGCTTATGAGAATAGTTATTTATCTACCAGTACTCAACTTATTATTGATTTCGAATTAAATCATGACACAAATAAACCTCGTCTTTATGTCAATGATTCACGTTGTTGGAAGATAGAGTTTTCCTTGGTTAATTAAGGGATGTTTTTGTAAATAAAAAACAGGAATTAAATACAATGTTTTCCAGGCAGAACTTGAATATTCATATTTTGCCTGTTTTTTGCATATTACTTGCATGGCTTACGTAACTTGAGTAGCTACGTAAGCTTTCTTAAGTGATTGGAAATCTAAACTTCACGGATAAATTACTTTGATTTCCATCACTAATATAAAATTCCCACATCAGGAGAAGTGATCAATTCCATGGTTTCTTTTAGTTGTTCCAAAGGCTAATCCCACCATTGTATTTCAGTTAGTTGAATTATAGACTGTGAAATATATTTTATACTGTAAGTATGAATTCTTGCTTAATTCCGCACTGGCGTACAAATTCAGTGTCATGGGAGATTAATATTAATGTACCTTGATAATTACTTAATATTTCTTCCAGTAACAAACGGGAATCGAGATCCAAATGGTTTTCTGGCTCATCCAATAGCAGAATATCAGGTACTTGATTACCCCCAGTAATTGCCAGGAGAGTAACTTTTAACTGTTCTCCACCACTTAATTGACTAATTGGCAGCATGGCTTTTTCTCTTCTTAGTCGAATATTACCAAGACGGGTTCGCCAATCTGTAACACTGATGTTTGGATAGAAAATATGGAGTGCTTCTGGAGCTGGTAGCGTTTTATCCAATAAGTTGAAAGATTGGTCCAAATAGAGATAAGTACCATATATCTGACATGAACCTTTCAATGGGTTGAGTCGAGCACTAATGACTTTCAGCAGAGTAGATTTACCACTGCCATTACAACCGCGAATATGCCACTTCTCACCTGCAAAGATAGATAAAGAAATTGGTATGGTAGAACCCCAAGGTATAACTAAATCATTCAGATGGATGCGCAGGCGATTTTGTGTGTTTTTATAATTCAATGTAATGTGTTGTGAGTGTAATTGCTCCAATTGCTGTTTATATTGATGAAGTTCTTGGGTTAATTTCCTATTTTGCTGATTATGCTGTTGTTTAAGTTTGGAAAGGTTCTGTTCTGAGCGATTTTTTTTTCATATCAAGTAACAGTTTGGATTGAGAGCCACTGCTCTGTTGTGCTTCGCCTTGCCTTCGGCGTTGGGCTGCTCGTTGTAATGTAAGCTGTTGTTGTTGTTTCTCTTGCTTAATTTGTTTGGTAACGGCTTCTGCTTTGCGTTCGGTGGCGGTAATTTCCATTTGTTTAATATTCTTATAGAAAGAATAATTACCGCCAAATGATTTCAATCCATTGCTGCTGAGTTCAAAAATATTGTCAACGTGTTCCAGTAGGTATCTGTCATGGCTGACAATCAGAGCCCCACTGGGATGTTTATGTAGTTTTTTCTGTAACCAAAGGCGGCTTTTTTCATCCAAATGGTTACTTGGTTCATCTAGTAACAGATAGCTTTTAGATTGTAAAAAGGCCATGCATAGTGCCAGACGTGTTTGTTCACCTCCGCTTAGTTGGGAAATAGGATGAGCCAGTGAAATATTGAGATGGGCAGAATCGAGTATCTGTTGCCATTGTGCAGGTAAATGCCAGGCATCGTATAATTTTTCTAAATCTTCAGGTTGGCCTTCTCCGCGTTCTACACGGCAAAAGCAGTCATAAATATCGGTAACTTCCAGTGCATCGGCAATACGAGGCCCGTTGAGGCGGCTCAATTGGTTAACCATATAAAATGGTGTATGCCATGCCACTGTTCCTTGTGAAGGAGGGAGTTGACCAGACAGGATCTTAAGTAATATTGATTTCCCTTGTCCATTGCGACCAATTAGCGCGGATACGCCAGTAGGTAGATTAGCTGAAAGTTCGCTGAAAAGTAGGGAGCCGTTAAATTCCACAGATAGCTGTGAGAAAGTACAAATATTAATTGGCATAAAATCTCCTGATTTACAGGACAGACAGCATGCTAAAGGGGTAAAAGGACCAGAGTAAATGCACACTACCTGTCAAAAAAACACGACTAGATGCTGTTAAGGCTGCACCAGTTATTTTTTCTAAAAGGTAGGTGTTACTTCATTGGCGTAGAGAACCTCGTAAATTGGAAGATTGAAATTATAATGCATGAAGAGAATATGAGTAATTCTACTCTATATTGAACAAAAAGCTATTGCTTTATTCACAGTAAAAGTTTTAACTATGAAAAAATTGAGTATTTGCTTTTTTACTGGTTTTCTAATCGGTCAGTTATTGGTTATAGATATAACTGGGCTTTTAATGCATTGTTTTGGATTTATAAATGGGTTTCATGATATAGGGACGAATCCCAAAATCATTTTAATGTGAATACTAAAGAAGCTAACGTAGATAACTTAATAAAGGAGTTAAAAAAATGACTAAGAGAGAGGAGTTTTTGGCTTATTTAAGTGAAGCGAGTAAAATAGTTGAACAATGGCCAGATTGGAAGAAAGGTGGATTGAGAGCCTATCGTAACTTACAGACATCTGGTGAAAATAAACCTAAGGATTATACAACAGGTGAGGCTGAAAATAAGTTGGCATAACCTATTCTTATTTATTGGAAAATAAAAAGCCCGATAAAAATTTTATGTTTTCACCTCCAATTTATATATTAATAAATCAACTAAAATAATAAATTAAAATTTTAGCTTAAATTGAGCATGTATATAAAGTTGTAGTCAATTGCTTTAACGTGGCTTCATATAAATAAAGTAACCCTTTTTAGGGTTACTAGTAAATATAGTGAATAACTTAAATTCATTATTTATTTTCAAAAAACGCTCGCCTTAGACCTAATTCCAGGCCACGAATTTCTGCCAAACCTTTTAATCGGCCAATGCAGGAATAACCGGGATTAGTCTGTTTTTTTTAGGTCATCAATTATTTGATGGCCGTGATCAGGACGCATAGGTATCAAACGGTTATCTCCAGCTTGTTTACGGCGATATTCTTCACGCAGGATTTCCATCACTACGTTATACATATCCACATCACCTGCTAAATGAGAGGCTTCATGGAAAGTTTTGCTATTTTCTTCCCGTTGGGTGGAGCGCAGGTGAGTAAAATAGATTCGGTTGCCATAACATTTAATCATCTCAACTAAATCATTATCACCACGAACACCGTAGGAGCCGGTGCACATGGTAATGCCGTTAACTGGGCTTGGTTCAATGGTGGTCAGCCATGCAATATCTTCAATGGTGGAAATGATACGTGGTAAGCCCAGAATAGGGCGGGGCGGATCATCCGGGTGAATTGCCAAACGTAAATCATATTCCTCACAAACAGGAACAATCTGGTGTAGAAAATAAGCCAAATGTTCACGCAGCTTATCGCGGGTAATATCTTTGTAGCGATCTAATTGCGCCTGAAATTCTGCTAACGTATATCCCTCTTCGGCCCCCGGCAGACCGGCAATAATATTAGTGGTGAGTTTCCTAATATCAGCAGCAGACATATTGTCGTAATAGATTTTTGCCTGAGCTTGTTCTTCGACGGTGTAATCAGCTTCTGCATTTGGACGTTTGAGAATATAGATTTCAAATGCGGCAAAGGAAATTTGATCAAAACGTAAGGCTTTGGAACCATCAGGGAGTGAGTATTCCAGATCGGTGCGTGTCCAATCCAATACAGGCATAAAGTTATAGCAAACGGTATCGATGCCACATTCTGCTAAATTTTTCAGTGAAGTTTTGTAGTTATTAATCCATTGTTGATAGTGACCGGTCTGAGTTTTAATCTCTTCATGGACAGGCACGCTTTCAACAACTGACCAGATAAGCCCCTTATTTTCGATAAGGGCTTTACGGGCCAAGATTTCGTCTTTGTTCCAAACGTATCCGTTAGGCATATGGTGTAATGCGGTAACGATGCCGGTTGCACCAGCCTGACGGATATCATCTAAAGAAACAGGATCATTTGGGCCGAACCAACGCCAGGTTTGTTCCATTGTTATCTACCTTTATACAAACGCTAGAATAAAAACTTATTTACAGGGATATGAATTAAAGAGATAACCGTCGAAATAGGGATCGTCAACATCAGACAATTCCAGTAAACGTAATTTCACATTCTCTAAATGTTGCCACATTGCTTGTTTGGCTGCCGCCGGATCTTTCTTGATCATGGCGGATAAAATGATCTGATGGTCGTGCAGCCACTCTTTACGATAATCTTTATCGGTAATTCGCGTGTGCAGTTTCTGCCACATAGGATTATTTTCCCGCCATGCCCAAGATTGTTTAAGCAGTTCAACTAACATACTGTTATGGGTGGCTTCCGCAATCGCCAGATGGAACTCTCTGTCACCGGATTCATCTTCACCGGAGGCCAAATCTTCGGATTCTTTTTGCAATGCTCGACGCATATTAGCAATGTTATTTGGTGTCACTTGCATGGCGGCAAATTCGGCAATATTACTTTCCAGTAATTGGCGAGCTTGTAATAGTTCAAAAGGTCCCGCTGCGTTAACTGAGCATGAAGAAGAAGTTGGCAGGTGAGGACGGTTAATAATATAGATCCCGGAACCTTTGCGGACTTCAATAAGGTTTTCGAGTTCGAGCATAATTAATGCTTCACGCACAACCGTTCTGGAAACTCCTAATAATTCAGCAAGTTCTCGCTCCGGCGGTAGGCGATCCCCAATACGATATTTCTGGTTGGCAATCGTCTCTCTTAATGCGATGCCGACTTCTTGATAAGGACGTTTTGGCTCAAATAAGTGCTTCATGGTGTCGCTATTGTTGTCATGATTATCGATGCTATTGTGTAGATAATAGTCAGAAATGGAAATTGGTCAACCAAAAATGCCGTTTAAAGGCGAAGGCCATTTGGCCTTCACTGATGATTATCTGACGGCGCGGATGCGCTCTACCATACGGTAAAGCATTGGGTCGCTTTTTTTAATGTCGTCGTACATCGGTTTGACCGCTTCTTCAAACGATTTTTGATCCACATCGACGAACTGGACCCCAATTTTCTCTGCATTCTGGCGCTCTTTCTCTTCTGATTTTTCCCATAATTTCGTCATATATTCCGAAGAGTGGGTTGCCGCATTTATGAGGATTTTTTGTTGTTCTGATGACAGGTTATTTAGCGATTTAGTCGAAATAGCCAGGACATCTGGCACCATAGTATGTTTATCCAGTGAGAAGTATCTGGCAACTTCACTGTGACGGCTCAGGCTAAAAGAGGGAATATTATTTTCTGCGGCATCTACGACACCCTGTTGTAAAGCAGTATACAGCTCGCCGTAAGCTAATGGTGTTGGGTTGCCGCCTAAGTTTTTCACCATTGAAATGGCAGTTGGGCTAGGCTGAACCCGAATTTTCATGCCTTTTAGATCCTCCGGCGTGCGGATAGGTTTTTTGGCGTAGAAGCTACGTGCTCCGGCTTCATAGTAGGTTATGCCAATAAAGCCGCGATTTTTGCTGGATGTCAGAATCTCTTTGCCAATTTCGCCGTTTTTAACTTTTTCGTAATGGGCTTTATCGCGGAACAGATAAGGTAAGTTAAAAGCAGAATAAGCGGGCGAGAAAGCTTCCAGTTCTGCGGCATTGGATTTGACTAAATCCAGTGCGCCATTTTGCATCAGTTCCATCGATTCCCGTTGGTTACCCAATTGTGCGTCTGGATAGATCCGAATACGAACATCACCATTCGTTTTTTGGCGAACTTCATCAGCAAACTGAGTCATTGCCTTGTGTACTGCATGGTCGCGGTTGTGGTTATGGCTGAGTTTTAATGTTGTTACTGCCATAACTTGTGACGCGCCTAAGGCAAATATCGCTCCGATTACAGTAGATAAAATACGCTTAGCATTGCTCATTATTCGTTCTCCAATTGTTGTAAATAGGTTACGGGCACAACTGAACTGACGGTCAAACCATAAGCATCACTTCGGATTTCGTCAAAAAGTAAAAGCAATTTGGTTGACCAATATCACAAAATAATCGGCACAATGGGTGAACCAGTCAGTTTGTGATCCCGCTCACTGGATGTTTTTTTGACCTGGATCTTATAATCAAAGCAACGTAAAGCTTCCTTTACTGATTTTGGTCAGACAGTTTGTCCATTTGGTCAATCAAATAGGGCATACATTGAGGCCAATAAGGACAAAGCCCCGTGAAAAACCTTGTGTATTGCCTCAATAAAGGTTTGGCATTTTTTACCGTCAGCCTTTCCGTTTTTTTGGTGTTTTGTGTCACATGGCAGGTGGTTTCCCGCTATGTGTTTGGTACGCCGAGTACGGTAACGGATGAACTCGCTCGTTATCTGTTTATGTGGGTTGCCATGATTGGCGCGGCATATACCACAGGTCAACATCGCCATTTAGCTATCGACCTGTTAACGATGAAACTTAAGGGAATAGGTAAAAATAGTGTGGGTTTAGTGATCCAGGCCGCGATCGCTCTGTTTGCTTCGATCGTGCTGGTGTATGGCGGATCGATACTGGTGATCTCAACCCTTGAAACCAAGCAAATTACGCCCGCGTTAGGGCTACCGATGGGATATGTCTATTTATGTCTGCCAATTAGCGGTGTTCTGATGATTTGCTATGTGCTGGTAGACATTGTTGAGCTTATTCAGAATTTTTCAGGTAAAGACACGGTTGTTTCTGAAAATCAATAAAGTCACCAGGCGGAAGAGGATGAGCTTATGGATTGGCAAGTGGTTTTAGCGTTGTTCGGTAGTTTTGCTGTGTTGTTGGCACTGGGCGTACCGGTATCCTTTGCGATTGGTCTGTCATCATTACTGGCAATTATGATGACGTTGCCAATGGAGGCGGCGATTACGGTGGTTGCTCAACGTATGGCAGTAGGTGTTGATAATTTCTCTTTACTGGCTATTCCATTCTTTATTCTGGCGGGAAATATTATGAATCAGGGGGGAATCGCCGCCCGCCTGATTAATCTGGCAAAAGTTATGGGCGGCCGTTTGCCCGGCTCTCTGGTGCACGTCAATATTATGGCGAATATGTTTTTCGGCGCGATTTCAGGCTCAGCGGTGGCATCGGCTGCGGCGGTCGGCGGAACGATGGCGCCAATGCAGAAAAAAGAGGGTTATGAACCGGAATACTCCGCGGCTGTAAACATTGCTTCCTGCCCTGCGGGTTTGTTGATCCCGCCAAGTAACACTCTGATTGTTTACTCACTGGTTTCTGGCGGCACATCAATTGCCGCACTGTTTTTGGCGGGCTATATTCCCGGCATTTTAATGGGCGTATCCTTGATGATTGTGGCGGCAATTATTGCCAAACGCCGAGGTTATCCGGTATCACCCAAGCCGACGTGGAACGAGTTTTTCACCACCTTGGTTCGCGCATTGCCCTCTCTGATGCTGGTTGTGGTTATTATGGGAGGGATCATTGCCGGTATTTTTACCGCCACAGAAGCCTCGGCGATTGCCGTGTTATACAGCTTTGTATTAGCCGTGCTGATTTATCGTGAAGTCAGTATCGCCAAACTACCAAAAATCATTCTCGATTCTGCGGTGACCACCTCCATTGTTTTGTTGCTGATTGGCGCATCGATGGGAATGTCTTGGGCAATGGCGAATGCGGATCTGCCCTATTTGATCGCTGATGCGCTAATGGCGGTTTCTGAGAATCCACTGGTTATTCTGCTGGTCATTAATATCATTTTGTTGCTGGTCGGAACTTTTATGGATATGACTCCGGCGATTCTTATTTTTACGCCGATTTTCCTGCCGGTAGCGCAGAATATGGGGGTTGATCCGGTACATTTCGGTATCATTATGACCTTCAACCTGGCTATTGGTATCTGTACGCCGCCGGTAGGGAGTGCGCTGTTTGTGGGTTGTTCTATCGGTGATGTCAGCATTAATAAGGTATTGAAACCTTTGGTCCCCATGTATTGCGCTTTGGTTATCGCGTTGATGTTGGTGACTTTTATACCGCAACTGAGCTTGTGGCTGCCTCAGATGTTACTGAATTACTAAGCATTTAAGTAATCTGCGTCAATAGAAAGGAACTATTTTATGCTCCGTAATATTGCTAATTGCAAAATTGATTCTGTTGTTCCTCTCCCTTCTTATGATCGCCAAAAATTGGTTACTCGTATTGTTCATCTGGGATGTGGCGCTTTTCACCGGGCACATCAGGCGGTTTTTACTCACCATATGTTGGAAAAAACGGGCAGTGATTGGGGAATTTGTGAAGTTAGTTTGTTCTCCGGTCATCGGTTGATTCAGCAACTTAAAGAGCAGAATTGCCTGTGTACTATTGCGGAAAAAGGGGCGGAGAAAACGGAGCTAAAAATTATCGGCTCTATGATTGATGCTTTGCATCCTGAGTTTGTGGGTCATAAAGGTATTCTGGAAGCCATAGCGCAGCCACAAGTGGCGATTATTTCTCTGACGATTACCGAAAAAGGGTATTGCATCGATGCAGCCAGCGGCAAGCTGGATGTGAATAATGTATTAATTCAACAGGATTTGGCTAACCCAACCGAACCAGCATCCGCTATTGGTTATATTGTCGAGGCGCTCCGTCTACGTTATGAACGTAACTTGCCGCCATTGACGGTGATGTCCTGCGATAATGTCAGAGAAAATGGCAAAGTTGCCTGTGAAGCTGTGGTGGATTTTGCCCGTTTACGTGATGAAAAGTTAGCGCAATGGATTGAACTGAATGTGACTTTTCCATGCACAATGGTTGACCGGATAGTTCCTGCGGCCACGCCAGAATCGTTGGAAGAGATAGCAGAACAGTTAGGTGTATGCGATCCTTGTGCAATCACCTGTGAACCTTTCCGTCAGTGGGTGATTGAAGATAACTTTGCCAGTGGCCGTCCGAACTGGGATGTGGCAGGCGCCCAATTCGTTAAGGATGTGGTGCCTTTTGAAACCATGAAATTACGCATGCTAAATGGTAGCCACTCATTTCTGGCTTATCTGGGCTATTTGGCAGGATATACGCATATTGCGGACGCAATGGCGAATCCCGATTACCGGCAAGCCGCTTTGGATCTGATGCTGAAAGAGCAGGCGCCAACTCTGACAATGCCGACAGGAACCGATCTTTTTCAATATGCTCACCGGCTAATTGAGCGTTTTAGTAACCCTAACCTTAAGCACCAAACCTGGCAGATAGCAATGGACGGCAGCCAGAAACTGCCACAACGCATGTTTGATTCTGTGGCTTATCATCTGGCAAACGGCAGCGATTATCGTCATTTGGCATTAGGTATCGCTGGCTGGATGCGTTATATCAGCGGTAGAGATGAACAAGGCAAATTGATTGATGTGCGCGATCCATTGGTTGACCAATTTAAATCCATTTACCAACAGTATGGATTATCTATTGATGTAGTTCCCGCATTGCTGGCTGTTTTTGGCAATCCATTGTCAGCCGATCCGCATTTTGTCCAGGTGGTTACTGAAGCTTACCAACTATTATTGGAACGCGGCGCCTGCCACGCTGTGGCGACACTTTGATTTGGTTGACAGGAACAAAGATATGAAAAATTTTATGTGTGAAGATTTTCTGCTGAACAATGAAACTGCCTGTCAGCTATATCATGAACATGCTGCCAATATGCCGATTTATGATTATCACTGTCATCTTAATCCTCGTGAAATTGCTGAGAATCGCCGGTTTGATAACCTTGGTCAGATTTGGTTAGAAGGGGACCACTATAAATGGCGGGCAATGCGCTGTGCGGGTATTGATGAATCGCTGATCACAGGTAAGCAAGCCTGTGATTATGAAAAATATCAGGCATGGGCAAAAACAGTACCGTTGACATTAGGAAATCCGCTTTATCACTGGACTCATCTGGAATTACGTCGTCCATTTGGTATTACCGGGAAATTGTTCGAGCCGCAAACCGCTGATGAAATCTGGCATCGATGCAACGAAAAGCTGGCAACACCGGAGTTTTCAGTTCGTGGCATTATGCAGCAAATGAATGTGCGTATGGTGGGAACCACGGATGATCCGGTAGATTCTCTGCAATATCACCGTCAAATTGCGATAGATGAGAGTTTCGATATCGAAGTATTACCAAGCTGGCGTCCTGATCGGGTATTTAAAATTGAACTGGCGGGTTTCAGTGACTATATCAAACAGCTTGAGGCTGTAGCTGATGTATCGATCACTGCTTTTGCTGATGTGTTGAACGCGTTGGAGCGTCGCCTTGAGCATTTTGCTGCTCATGGCTGCCGGGCGGCTGATCACGGTATAGAAAATCTGCGCTATGCTCCGATTCCTGATGAAACGGTATTAAATGGCATCCTGCAAAAACGGTTAACTGGGAGCACTCTCTCTGATCTTGAAATTGCGCAGTACACCACGGCGATTCTGGTATGGCTTGGCCGACAATATGCCGCCCGTGGTTGGGTGATGCAAATGCATATCGGCGCGATTCGCAACAATAATAGCCGGATGTTCCGCTTACTTGGCGCGGATAGCGGCTTTGATTCCATTGGTGATAACAGTATTGCCTGGCCGTTATCTCGCCTGCTGGATAGTATGGATGTGACGGATGAGTTGCCGAAAACGATTCTTTACTGTCTGAACCCACGAGATAACGAAGTGATTGCTACGATGGCCGGTAACTTTCAAGGTGGCGGTATCGCCGGTAAAGTTCAGTTTGGTTCGGGCTGGTGGTTCAATGATCAGAAAGATGGCATGTTGCGTCAGCTTGAACAACTTTCCCAACTTGGGCTGCTAAGTCAATTTGTTGGGATGTTGACCGATTCTCGCAGCTTTCTTTCATACTCACGGCATGAATATTTTCGTCGCATTCTGTGTAATTTGTTAGGTCAATGGGCAGAAAAGGGCGAAATTCCTAACAACAAAGCAATGTTAGGGCAGATGGTTGAGGATATTTGCTTTAATAACGCCCGCCGTTATTTTGCCTTGCCGGGGGAAAATCCATGAAGCAGATTGCATTCCTTGGTGAATGTATGATTGAACTGAATGGCGCCCCTTTCGCTACCATGCATCAGGCTTTTGGTGGTGATGTCCTGAACAGTGCGGTTTATTTAGCCCGTGCAAGCCAACAGAAGATTGCCGTTCATTTTGTGACTGTGTTAGGGATGGATTCGCTTAGTGAAGGAATGATCACACGTTGGCAAGACGAAGGTATTCATACACATCTGGTTTTGCGTGATCCGGCTCATCAACCGGGGTTGTATTTGATTCAACTTGATGAACAAGGAGAACGCACCTTTCTGTATTGGCGTAATGATTCCGCTGCCCGTTATATAGTGCGCCATCCTGATTTCTCTTCGGTTATTCAAGCGTTGCAGCAGATGGATGTCATTTATCTCAGTGGTATCAGCCTGGCTATCTTGCCTGCCGATGATCGAGAAAAGTTACTGAACTTGTTGGCTGAACTGGCTGCGCAAGGAAAAACCATTGTTTTCGACAGTAATTATCGTCCGGCATTGTGGGAAAGTGTGGCACAAACCCAAGTTTGTTATCAGAAATTACTCTCCTTTACCTCACTGGCACTGGTGACCGATGACGATGAATGCAAGCTGTGGGGCGATAAATCGGTTACAGCAACCATGACTCGCCTGAAACAAGCAGGCGTTAAAGAAGCCGTGATTAAAGCGGGGGCTGTCGGTTGTTATTATCAGCATTTGGTACAGGATACTCCGATTGAGCTGATCCCAACGGCGCCGGTTGTTAACGTGGTCGATACCACAGCGGCGGGAGATGCCTTTAATGCCGGGTTTTTGGCAGGATTTCTGACGGATTACTCGATACAACAAGCGGCAATCATGGGGCATTGTCTGGCTGGTACAGTTATTCAGCATAAAGGGGCGATTATTCCAATGAGTGCCACTAAGATCGTGACTGACGGTTTCTTTTAACAGCAGAGGAAAAATCGATGAAACAGATGATTGAGCAGTTACGCCAGTTAAAAATTGTACCTGTGATTACGGTTGAGCGTGCGGAAGACATTATTCCGTTGGGTAAGGCATTAGCTGATAATGGCTTACTGGTAGCGGAAATTACTTTCCGTTCCTCGGTAGCGGCGGAAGCTATTCGTCTGTTAAGAGAGGCTCAGCCGAATATGCTGATTGGAGCAGGAACCGTCCTGAATCGTGAACAGGTAATTGCTGCGAAACAGGCGGGCGCCGATTTTATGGTTTCGCCGGGTTTTAATCCAAATACGGTCAAAGCTTGTCAGCAATTGAATATTCCTATTATTCCGGGCGTGAATAATCCAAGCGCGGTTGAAGGTGCAATGGAATTGGGATTAAAACTGTTGAAATTCTTTCCGGCGGAACCTTCCGGCGGTTTGCCAATGATTAAAGCGATATTAGCACCTTATACTGAACTGCAAATTATGCCGACTGGGGGAATCGGACCAGATAATATCCGCGATTATCTTGCTGTACCGCGTATTGTGGCGTGTGGTGGTTCATGGATGGTCAGTAAGGCGCTGGTGGATAACCAAAATTGGCAGGAAATTGGTCGCCTGACGCGTGAAGCGGTGGATTTAGTGAATACTTAAGGAATAGTTGTTCTTGTATTTATCAATGCGGCGATCAACATCCAGAGCAAGGGCACGAGAGAATTACAAGCGGCGGGACTCGTCGTCTCTGCCCACGGAGGCCAGCGTCAATCCGCCATAAAGACGGTTGCGGCCTGAGAAGTGGGAAGCCTCGCCGTTTTTTACGGCGGGGAGCAGTCACTTCTGTTTGCCTAATGGAAGCATTAGCGTGTATGGCTCCAACGGTGACTGGGCGAAGCCAAGACGCGTATAGAACGTTCGAGCGCTCTCATCAAGTGCGTGGACGATTATAGCTGAAATACCCACCTGTTCTGCCGTGCTGGCGACACGCTTCCAAGCATCTTGGAGAAGCAATGCCCCGAGCTTCTTCCCCTGATATTCCACATCGACAGCCAGACGGCCGAGAAGCACTACAGGGATAGGATCTGGCATATTGCGTTTAAGCGATGGTGTAGATTCAATATGATTAATTGAACCGGCGCTTAGACAATAATAACCGATAACGTCTTTTGTGCCTTTCTTGCAAATAACAAATGTGCGGCTTGCACCGAGCTTATTATTTTTTAAAGCCCGGCGTGAAAGCCATTCGTTTAATGTTTCATGCTGGCAATAAAAATCATTTATATTATGTTCAGCCGTTAATATTTCAGGTGTGCTTATTCCCACGGAGCTTTATATCCCATCAGTTTTTTAAAACCTTCATTATCAGAAAGTGGTTGCTCCAGCATCTGCATGAACACATGGTATTTTTCGTCGTTAACGAAAAAGTGGCGCTGATCGAGTATGGCATCTTCGGCTGCGCGGCAGGCAGCATCCAAGATGAAATCAGTTCGGGTCTTTGAGAGCAGGTTTGCTGCATGGTCAATAAGTTCCCGCTGGAAGGCTTTCGCCCGGATGTTGATCGGGGTTTCTTTAGGTTGTGTTCTCATAAATCACCTGTGTAGCAAATTGGTAGACAGTCATTATAGCAGTTGTATAACTAATAGATATACATTTAGCGTCTCCATTTGAAATCTTATGAAACGTAAGCATGCTGGGTCATCCAAAATATATATACCCGTTATCTTTCAAGCCGCCTCTTTGTTGGCTGCACTCGCTCACCCCGGTAACAGAGTTATCTATGCTCCCGGGGATTCACTCCCTTGCCGTCGCGATGCAACTTGAAATCCATAGGGTATAGTGGCCGGTCTTCTGCTCCGTAAACACCAAATCATCCCAATCAAGGATATACTGTCAGAGCTCTATTACAGGATTGATACTTTTTTGCTGATAATAGCCCAGTCTGGGCCTGGTGTTATATAGGATAAAACAACCAGAAGAAGATAAAAATAAAGTAGGTCGAGATTCATGACTTTATACTCTGCAATGAGTCGTTACTTGGACAAAATCAGCAGATTCACCGATCTTTATTTCAACATTTACTTTTTTGACTTCATTGATATTATTTATATGTGTGCCTCCGCATGGGATAGTGACTACTTTAGAGTCAATAGTCGATTTCCATAATCTAGTGTCATTAATCTCTTTTGATTTATATTCAATGGTTATTTCCGCACCCTGAGACAACCAATTGTTGAGTGTGTTATTAACTTCTCTATTAATTTTGTCCAGATTTTCAATTAATATATTTTTATCAAATCCTTTCTTTTTGAGCGATTTACCAAAGCGATAAATATCAACGGATTTAAGTTCTGTAATAGAAGATTGGTAAATGGCGGCTTTATCTAAATTATAACTCCCTAAATCATCGGTATCGTATACTTTGGACCATATGTGATTAGTTGCTTTATTTAAAGCAAGGGACATAAAGTGGGCCATCGAGTGTGCGGCACTTACCTTATACCTTGTTTCATCGTTCACAGATAGAGTTACCGTTTTCCCTATGAGATCTGTTTCAGAAATTCCGTGTAAATCAGGTAAGTAGTGTGCTGGCATAATTTTGTCTGGCGACGTTGTTTGTTTCGTTATTTCCTGATCTATATATAAATGACTATCAATAAGACCAGCGGTGTAAACTTTTGTCGCAGCAAGTTCTTTATCGCCTATTGAAATTATTCCATTATCATGTAGCTGGTCTGGCCACTTATAGTTCTTTGGGTAGAATGGACTATCTTGGGTTATCAAAAGGGTGCCATCTTCGTATTTCATCACCCCGATAATGTGAGATTCTAACGTCAGGGTCCCTAGCATAAATGAAGCTTCTGTTTTTAATAGCTGATCAATATCTATATCAATAGTCATGTAATATCTCACAAGTTATAATTTTGGGGCATCTATTGCTACCAGGTTGTTTGTTAAGTTCATTCCCTAAAAATAACTTAACAATTTGTTTTTATTTGAACTTTTATCTAATCAAAGATAGGGTTAAACAGTACCGATATGTATGTAACAGCTTTATTTATAGGTTATTTTAGGTATTGTTGCAAATGGAAAAGTCACATGTTTTAAATGTTTTGTTTACATGATCAATAGATATTTTCAGAGTAAAATCTGTTGATTAGTTATCACAATAATTTTTTGGATCAAAAAATAGACAATCGAACTAATGAGGTATATGATACATATATCAGATATCTGATAAGGGGAAATAAATATGGTTGCTATGGTAAGAATTAATATAGATCTGCCAGAAGAAACAATTAGAAAGCTCGAGATTTTAAAGGAGCGTTCTCCCGATAAGTCACGTGCTGCACAGATCCGGAAAGCAATAGATGCTTACCTTGATGCTAATATTTCAGAACAGAATAACAGTGCTTTTGGTTTGTGGGGGGATAAAAAATTGGATGGATTGGAATATCAAAATAATTTACGCAAGGAATGGCAATGATTGCTATGAAGTCTTTATTTGATACTAATATATTGATTATTTAAATGGATATGAACAAGCTAATGTAGATAACGGTTATGGTGGGAGATAAGACTCTGGATAGGGACAAAGAAAATGTAACAAGAATCTAGGTAGTAAAACGTGCAGTAATTGTCTGTCATGAAAAAAAGATAAAGCTGCCTGATGCAATAATCTGGGCAACGGCTTAGAAAAATGGGTGGTTATTGATTACTAGAAACCCTAAAGATGATAATTGGGTTATTCTTCTTTGAAAGCTGTTCGGTTATTTTATACCTTATTCATGATATAAAATGTTCAATGAGCTTATTCTGGAGCTTTATTTTTCGATAAACAATATTGTTATTTGTTGAATAAGTTATTCGTTCTGTAGGGTGGAGATTGTTTTTTTAATAAATGACTGGGGAATATTTAAATAACAAAATTATATTTGTCTATCTGATATCTGTAATTGCAGTTAAGTTGAGCGTAAATAAGTAAAAAAATAGGCACAATATATAATTTTGCGCCTAAGTTTATATTAGCTATCTTTATATTGATTTAATTTTAGCTCACAATGGCTTAGCATTCTCCGCCAGCCATGTTGCAATACGTTGTTTCTGTTCTTCTTTCAGCCACATACCCAATTTGGTACGGCGCCAGATTGCGTCATCTAGTTCAACAACCCACTCATTATCGGCCAGATAACGAAGCTCTGCTTCATACAGGCCGTGACCGAAGGATTCGCCCAGATCGGTCAGATTATTAGCGCCTTGCAGAATCAGTTCGCTGTTGCTGCCGTAAGTACGCGCATAACGTACGGCAACACCTTCCGGTAACCAGTTGTAACGTTTACGCAATAAACGGGCATAACCATCACGATCGCACCCTTCCAGATTACCACCCGGTAACTGACCATTTTTGGTCCAGGTTTTTCCGGCATTGGGATAGTACTGCATGAGCTTCTCGGTTGCGTGTTCCGCCAGTTTACGGTAAGTGGTTAATTTACCGCCAAACACAGACAGTAATGGTGCTTTGCCCTGTTCATCATGAATGTCAAGGGTATAGTCGCGTGTAATGGCCTGAGGTGAATCGGATTCATCATCGCACAGTGGACGTACGCCAGAATAGGTCCAGACGATATCGTCACGGCTAAGTTGTTTCTTGAAGTGGTCGTTATAAACTCCCAGCAGATAATTAATCTCCTGATCGTCAATCTTCGCCTCTTTTGGATCACCTTGATATTCCACATCGGTTGTTCCGATAATGGAAAATTCATCCATCCAAGGAATAACAAATACGATCCGGTGATCTTCGTTTTGCAGAATATAAGCTTGCGGCTCATCATGCACTCTTGGCACCACAATATGACTGCCTTTGATTAGGCGAATACCATAAGGTGATTTTAATTTCAGACCATCGTCAAAGAACTCTTTAACCCAAGGGCCGGTAGCATTAACCAGACCTTTTGCTCGCCAGGTATAAGTCTTACCGGTACGCAAATCTTCGGCTTCAACCATCCAACCCTCTTGTTCGCGCCATGCACGGGTCACTTTTGTCCGGGTTCGAACTTCCCCGCCATGTTTTTTAACTTCCTGAGCGTTAAGGACAACTAAACGAGCATCATCAACCCAGCAGTCAGAATATTCGAAGCCACGGACCAATTCTGGTTTCAGAACAGAATTGGTACCGAATTTCAGCCCTTTACTGCGGGGTAGGCTGACACGTTTGCCTAGATTGTCATAAAGGAACAGGCCAATACGGATCATCCATGCTGGACGCAGATGTGGCTGGTGCGGCAGGCGGAAACGCATCGGAAAAGCGATGTGTGGTGCAAGGTTCAGTAAAACTTCACGTTCTGCCAGCGCTTCGCCGACCAAACGGAATTCATAATGTTCCAGATAGCGTAAGCCACCGTGGATCAGTTTTGAACTGGCGGATGACGTGGCTTTGGCTAAATCTTGTGCTTCCAGCAACAGAACAGAAAGCCCCCGGCCAGCAGCATCTGCCGCAATTCCGGCGCCGTTGATCCCGCCACCGATCACAATCAAGTCTTTAGTTTCCATGCATCCCCCTAAAATGTTCGAAACAGTTCTTTAATGCTCGTTTTCGCTCACGATTGTAATCAGAAATCGATCAATAGCCAACTATTTGTTAAGAAAAAACATGTTCACGTGATATAGATAACAAATATTATCATATCCATATAATTTACATGGTATTAATAAAGAAATTTAACTGTGGCGCGGATAAGGGGAGGTAGGGGATAGTGTTATCCCCCGAATATAGAGAAAATTCTTAGCAGAGTTCGAGCTGTACGTTATGCTGCTCAATGACTTTATGGATGCTTGGCGGGGGAAGCTGGTCAGTAAATAGGTGATCAATGAGGTTCATATTGCCCAGATTGACCATAGCATTACGACCAAATTTAGAATGGTCGGTGACTAACATAACGCAACGGGAGTTTTCGATAATTGCGCGTTTTACGCGCACTTCATGGTAATCAAATTCCAGTAGTGAGCCATCCATGTCAATACCACTGATGCCGAGAATGCCGTAATCGAGCCGAAACTGGGAGATAAAATCCAGTGTGGCTTCACCGATAATGCCGCCGTCACGAGAACGAATTTCCCCTCCCGCTAAAATTAAACGGAAGTCTTCTTTTGTCATCAACAGGGTAGCGACGTTGAGGTTATTAGTGACAATCCGTAGATCTTTATGATTTAACAGTGCGTGAGCGACAGCTTCTGGTGTCGTGCCAATGTCAATAAACAGCGTCGCGCCGTCCGGGATATGGCTAGCAACACGTTGCGCAATACGTGCTTTCTCTTCTGACCACATGATCTTGCGGTCGTGATAAGCAGTATTAACCGAACTTGATGGTAATGCGGCTCCGCCGTGATGCCGCTGTATTTTGTTTTTATCTGCCAAATCGTTCAAATCACGGCGGATAGTCTGGGGGCTGACATTAAAGTGTTCAACCAACTCTTCAGTGCTGACGTAGCCCTGAAGGCGCACCAGCTCAACTATTGCATCATGCCGTTGAGTTTGCTTCACGATAGTCCTCTAAGTGTCTAAAAGTGTCGGTTATTATTTTTGAATGTATGGCGGTTATCCCACAACGCCATCAGTAAACCGATAATTAAACCGGAGAAATGGGCGGCGTTAGCAATGGATAGCCCAAATGCATCGAAGTATCCAACAATCAGCCAGAAGATTGAAAAAGCCATCAAACCACGGGGGATGCCAATACCCTGTTCGGGCGCCCGCTCACCGGTTAGCCAGACATAACCAATTAAAGCGTAAACAACCCCAGAAAGGCCGCCAAAATGAGAACCACTGAATAATGATTGCCCCCAGCCGCTGAAAACAGCGGAAACAATCATAATGACAAATAGTTTTCCTGTACCGAGGTGCTTTTCTGTTTGCCCGCCAAGATACCACCACCACATGAGATTAAAGATGATATGCAGCAGTGAGAAGTGTAGTAAGCCATGAGTGACCCAACGCCATAGCTCCATATGTTGGCTATCGTCAGGCCAGGCTAGCCAAGACATCACTTGATAATCCCCGGCAAATTGCATCCAGAGATAAACGACGATATTTAGGAGTAAAACGGTAATGGTTAATGGGCCAGCCTGACGACTTAAATATTGCCAATTCAGATTATTGTGGTACTTCAATGGGTGATTCACATCACCAGATTGCCAGCTGGCCGCTTGATAACGTTCATTTAGCGGATCGCGAGTAAATTGTTCCAGCTCTTGCTGAACGATGGTCAGTTTAGTGTCATCTTCTAGCCACAGTTCGACGTGTTGCCCATCGTGGCTGGGACGCATAGTGAGATGGACCTGATGGGTCGCCATATAATCGATAAAGGCTTGCGCTAGACGCGGATTTGAAATAGCGATTACGCGGATCATGAGGTGTGTTATGCCGGATTAGGTAAGGAGTCAACAGCGTGAGGATAGTCTCTACGCCAGGCTTCAAAGCCGCCATTAATGCTGTAGACAGTTTCAAAACCGATGTTTAATAAATACTGTGCGGCGCTCTGGCTGCTATGACCGTGATAACACATAACCATAACCGGCTGCTCGAAATTGGCCTGTAACATAAATTCATTCAATGTGTCATTAGTCAAATGAAAAGCGCCGCGGGCATGGCCTGCTCGGAAACTCTGTGGATCACGGATATCCACCATAATGGCGAATTTATCTTGCCAGTGTTGATAAGCCTGCTCAGGGCTGATGGTTTGAAAATGTTCCATATATATTTTGACTTGCTCTTGAAAACTTAGAGATTATCCCGTTAGATTATTATCGTAATAATGTTTTCCCGACGATTATCCGAACGGGAAAATTTGTTATCAGTAATATGTTATTAGTAATAAGAGTGTTCACCGCGCTGGTGTTCAGTTAAGTCTTTTACCCCTTTTAGTTCTGGGAACATGTTTAGCAACTCTTTTTCAATCCCTTCTTTCAGAGTGACATCAACCATTGAACAGCCATTACAACCGCCGCCGAATTGAAGGATAGCGAAACCATCATCAGTGATTTCCATCAAGCTGACGCGGCCGCCGTGACCGGCTAATTGTGGATTAATTTGTGATTGCAAAACGTATTCCACACGTTCGACAAGTGGAGCGTCGTCAGAAACTTTACGCATTTTGGCGTTAGGGGCTTTTAATGTTAGCTGAGAGCCTAACTGATCGGTGACAAAATCAATTTCAGCTTCTTCAAGGAAAGGGGCGCTCAGTTCGTCAACGTAAGCTGACAGTTGATCAAATTTCAGTTCAGTGTCTGTCGCTTCAACAGCATCAGGCGGGCAGTAAGATACGCCGCACTCAGCGGTAGGTGTACCTGGATTGATGACAAATACGCGAATTTGTGTGCCTGGTTCTTGGTTTGCCAGTAATTTGGCAAAATGAGCTTGCGCTGCTTCAGTAATATTAATCATATCATTTGCTCAATAGTTGACTGCTATAGTTGGTTATAATACGCCCATTTTCGTATTGACTACAAGGTTCGACAAATCGCCCAAACCTGTACTGAACGGGCGCCAGCACGAATTAACAAACGGGAAATTTCAGTCATGGTCGCACCGGTGGTAATCACATCATCCAGTATGGCGACATGTTGTCCTGCGACTGGGCCACAAAGCTGAAATGCTTTCCTGAGATTAACCTTACGCCGTGCTGCCGATAAATTTCTTTGTGGTAGTGTAGCATGCGTCCGCTGTAGAAAGCTTTGCTGGTAATCGCATTGTAGCCATTCTGATAATAGCTTTGCCATTAATACACTTTGATCAAATCCTCGTTTCCATCGCCGGTGCCGATGCAGTGGCACACTGAGCAGAATGTTGGGTTTATGCCATCGTCCATCACGATAGCCCTGTTGCCAATGCAGCAGAAACAGACGCGCTAGCACTGACGCAAGTTGTGGGGTGCTGTGATATTTATAGCGACGAATTAGGCCGCTCAATGGTGGGCAGTAGTCGGTAATCGCTATCATATTCTCCCATAGAGGCGGTTTTTTGAGGCAGCGTCCACAAGGCAATGAAGGGAGTTCTGAGGGCAGAGCGCAACACGGGCACATGTTTGTCAACCGTTTCAACCGCTTGTTGCAAAAGCTGCATACTCCATGATGTGGAAACCAAAGAGGCTGACGGCATAGCCAACAGTACCCAACCATTGTTAGCATAGAGTTCTTCCTTGATGGCAAATAAAGTTGAGAATAACAATGGCTGATCTGTTTTGGCAGACTTCTGATGAAGGTTCGCGTGATCTTGTGTTGCTGCACGGATGGGGGTTGAATGCGGAAGTCTGGCGTTCCATTGAAATGCGATGTGCTCCGCATTTTCGTTTACATTTGGTGGATTTGCCGGGTTATGGCCGTAGCCAGAAATATGGCCCGATGAATCTTGCTGACATGGCGGATGAAGTTTGGCGATATGCGCCTGAAAATGCGTTATGGCTAGGCTGGTCGTTGGGAGGATTAGTTGCCAGCCGGATTGCGCTTGACCATCAGGATAAGGTTGCCGGATTAATTACCGTGGCTTCTTCACCGCATTTCAGCGCAGAAAGTGACTGGCCGGGGATTAAGCCGGAAGTTTTGCGTGATTTCGAACATCAGCTTAGTGAAGATTTCCAGCGCACAGTTGAGCGTTTTCTTGCTTTACAGACATTAGGTACTGACAGCGCCCGTCAAGATGCGCGATTACTGAAATCCGTTGTGCTGGCACAGCCGATGCCTTCTGTTGAAGTACTGCATGTTGGACTAGAAATTTTGCGTACAGAAGATTTAAGGGAGCCTTTGGCTGAACTTGCCATACCGTTCCTGCGGATTTACGGTTATCTGGATGGGTTGGCGCCAAGAAAAATCCTCAACATTCTTGATGAAAAATGGCCGCGTTCAGTTTCAGCCATGATGCGTCATGCCGCTCATGCGCCTTTTATTTCTCATCCTGATGAGTTTGTTGGGTTATTGACTGAATTTGTTGGCAGAGAAGCATTATAAGGTCGATGAGATAACAGATTTTTATTGGTGTGGTTTGGGAAAGTAAAGCGTCCGCCGCGTGAATGCGGCGGCTCAATGTTAGTTCTTCTAACGATGAGATAAATCATAGGGATTCAATTTGTTACTAAGAAAGGCAAATTCTACTTTTTAATTCCATATATTTTCCTTGTCCCATCCTGAGGGAATTCCCATTGAATGAGTTAAAATACTTATATAACTGTATTTATTTATAAGATTTTTAAATTCAACTTCGAATTTTTCTGATGGGCTTATCAAAGTCTTAGACATTATTTTTAAAACAATCAGTGTAGTATAGATTTTATTCTTCATTGTTGGCCTGATTGTTATTCTATTTCCAACAATATTATTATTGTTATCTACGAACCCTGATGGCAAACGATAATTACTATTCCAAGTCCTGGAACTATGCGAAGATTTGTTTCTTAATTCCTTTAGCGCGTAAAGCCACGATTTTACTTCTTTAAATGTATTGGCTCCCATAGCGGTTGCAAAATCATTGAGATGATTTTTTCCTGAGGATGTGAATTTTGTCGTGTCTAAAGCGGCAATCAATTTCATCATTGAATCAAAAGACATTAATTCTATAGCTATCCAAAATGGAGGATTTTGCCTATAAGATTCCTTTGTGCTTGTATAGTTATTTTTATAGTAAACAGCGAATTCCTGAGTGGATTTTTCCATGAGCGCTTTTATCTTCATTCTTTCTTGATATGGTGCTTTATTTGGTGTGAATACATCATCGCTGAGATACCAAAAAGGGTCGTTTAGATACTTTGTTATTACTTGGTCAAGAATACTCTTTGCTTTAACTTCTATTCTTAATATGTATTTGTTACATAGTTCTCTTAATTCACAGTCAAACAAATATAAGTCAAAGCCATTTTTAAATTCAGTACCTGGTAAATATTCTTTCGTTGAATGATTTAAATAAGGATATAAGTATGATTTGAATCTATACCAATTAATTAGGGATAGCGCTTTCTCAGCAAAGACTTTATTAAAGGGATGAGTAAATAAAACACCTTTATCTTCAAGATGAATATTTACCAGCTCTGCTGGAGTTAAAAAAGGTTTGTTATAAACAGACATTTAATAGAATCTCATATGATTAGTGTTGAGAAAGTGTTATTAACAAAATAACTCTAGTGACTGCTCCCCGCCGTAAACGGCAAGGCTTCCCACTTCTCAGGCCGCCACCGTCGATGCAACGGATTTACGCTGGCCTCCGTGGGCAGAAACGACGAGTCCCGCCGCCTGTAATTCCTGTATGCCCTTGCGCTCGATGTTGAGCGCTGCGTTGATATCACGATCATGTTCGACACCACAGCAAGGACATGGCCAGCTCCGCTTATGCAGCGGCAGTTCTGGCATTTTGTAACCGCAACAGTGACAGGTTTTCGAACTGGCGAACCACTGATCCAGCTTCACCAGATGAACCCCTTTCTCTGCGGCTTTGTATTCGAGTTTCTTGATGAAGCCATGCCAGCCCGCATCGCCGATAGCGCGAGCCAGCCTGGGATTCTTCATCATGTTGGCCGATTTCAGCGTCTCCACAATTATCGCTTGGTTTTCGTCAACCATTGTTCGGGAGAGTTTGTGTTGAAAATCGGCGCGAGCATTCGCTACCCGCTCGTGTACGGCGGCAAGCCTCTGTCGTGCTTTACGGCGGTTGGCGCTGCCTTTTTGTTTCCGGGAGAGGGCCTTCTGTTTACGCCTCAGATTACGGCCGGCATTGATAAGATGACGGGGATTGGCCATCTTATCTCCGCTGGATTTGACAGCGTAGTGAGATAATCCCATATCCAAACCTGTCATCTGGGTTATCAAAGCGGGCTTCTCGGGCGCGGCCATGCCATCATCACAGAGTATCGAGGCGTAGTATTTGCCGGTGGCTGAACGACTCAGGGTCATGCTTTTCACCTCTCCGGTCATTTCACGGTGCAGACGGGCTTCTATCGGCGATAACTTGGGTATTTTTATTGCCCCGTCCAGCACCTTCACCCCGACACAATGATAGCTGGACTGCCTGCCATGCTTGCGTTTGAACGCCGGGAAGCGCACTTTCAGCTTCGGATTAAAAAAGTTGGAAAACGCCATATCGAGGTTAATCACCGCCTGCTGCAAGGCGATGGCGTCATACGCTTTGAGCCAGGCATACCGGCGGGATTTTTTCGCCACTGACAGTAAGGGCTTGAGGTCTTTACGCGGGCTAAGGTTCACCCCGTGGCGTTGATAAGCGTGCTTCTTGATATGGAGCGCCTTGTTGTACGCGAAACGAACCGCACCGAACTGAGCATTGAGATGATCAGCCTGTTCGGGTGTCGGGTAAATGCGGACTTTGGTGGCTCTTAACATCATCAGCGCTCATCGGGATAGTTTATGTATTTTAACCGCTTTTTTTGGCCGTGTCCCCCCCCCCCGGGCTGGCAGTGAACGTGATGGTTAATAACCTGAAAGCCCTGCGGGCTTTTCGCCTTATGTCACCGCCCGCATTGGGCGAGGGTTTATGGCGGATTTTGCTAAGTTTTTTCTGTACATGAAAAAAACCCGCTGATCTCGTCGGTGGATTGACGCTATCGCGGGTGTTGATGTCCGCAATGTATAGTATCTTTTTAGCAAGGTCAAGTGATGACTACCTCACATTGAATTGATTATTTTTTTAATTATTCAATATCCCCCAGCGATCCGATAAACCGCCGTATCACATTTCTGTGTTTCAGGGCATTGTTTGCAACTGCCGCTTAGGCGAGCAGTTGTATCAATTTTTTCCAATTTGCCCATTACGGTGAGTTGTTCAAGCATCGCTTCTACCATCGATAATGAAGCAGAAAGCTGGTGGCTCAACAACTTAGCATCTGCCCGTCCATTCAGCGCGACGGCATCCCTTACTTGTAATAGGCTAATCATTTTCAATTCCTAGTGACAGTTTCCACTGGAGCAGTGGCAGCTATTTCCCGGGGTGCTGATTAATTTCATCGTCACACGGCTGCGCGCCCGACGCAGGAAGTAGAACACCAGCGCGTTAAATATGACGACGGTCAGAATGGTAATCAGGCTGCTTTGTGGATGTTGTGAGAAAGTCACCATCTGGTAGAACAAAGCTGAAATTGAATAAGCCACATTCAGTCCCCACAGAATGGAGAATGTCATCCAACCACGGCTTGTTTCGCGAGCAATCGCGCCCATCACTGAAACACAAGGTACATATAACAGAACAAAGATCAGATAACTGTAAGCTGAAATAGCGGAGCCGAATTTGGCGCTCATTGTTCCCATAGAACCGCTATCCATCTCACCGTCGCCTTTATTAGCTTCGATTGGGTTGGCAAGCACACTCAGAGTAAATGTCTCTTTTAAACTATTCCAGGTTTCACCAATCGCATCTTTCAGTTCATCAAGCAGGTTGAACTCATTTGCATTAAACGGCTCATTAGTAATGCTTTCTGCGGTATACAGAGTATTCAGCGTCCCAACCACCACTTCTTTTGCCATTGCACCGGTTATCAGACCTACAGTTGCCTGCCAGTTATCTGAGTGAACGCCAATTGGCTGTAATACTGGCGTAATAATCTTGCTAACCGAAGCCAGTGCCGATTGGTTGATGCTATCCACCGCCTTACCAGAAAATGAGAAACTGTTAAGAGCGCCGATGAACATACTGGCGATAACGATCACTTTACCGGCACGGATAACAAAGCCTTTCAGGCGTTGCCAGGTTTGCAGAAGCAGGGTTTTTAGATGTGGAATATGGTAAACCGGGAGTTCCATAACAAACGGTGAAGCTTCGCCGCGCATAATGGTGTATTTCAACATCAGGCCAGTCAGAATAGCGACGACAATACCCAATATATAAAGGGAAAAAACAAAAGTTGCCCCATTTTTGCCAAAGAATGCGGCGGCAAATACGGCAAAGATAGCTAATCGCGCACCACAAGACATAAAGGGCGCCATCATAATCGTGATCAAACGTTCACGCGGAGCATCCAGCGTTCTCGCCCCCATAATGGATGGGACGTTACAACCGAAGCCAACGATCAACGGGACAAACGATTTACCCGGCAGTCCCAAAACTTGCATCAGACGATCCATGACAAACGCCGCCCGCGCCATATAACCGGAGTCCTCAAGGAAAGAGAGGAATAGATACATCATGCCGATTTGTGGGACCAGCGGCAAAACAGTGTTGATACCGCCACCGATACCTTGCGCGAGAAAAACCGTCAGCCATTCAGGAAAATTTAAGGTATGACCAAGCCATTGAACCCCATGAATGAAAACCGCGATAGAACCACTGTCAAAGATAGGTTGTAACGCACCACCGATATTAATTGCCAGCACGAACATTAAATACATGACAGCCAGGAAAATAGGTACGCCTAACCAACGATTGAGGATAATTTTATCGATTGCCTGGGTGAGTTTATTTGGCATGGCTTTTTGGGTATCGATCACGGCCATGCACAATGTGTTGATGCTTTGATAGCGCGCATCGGCAATCAACAGTTCTGGCTCGTCATATTGCTGTTGTTGCAAGCGTTGCTTGGATTCAGTCAGCATTGAGGTAGCAAGGCCGGAACGTTCCAGGCTGTAAATATCCCCTTCAAGCATCTGAAGCGCTAACCAACGGCGTTGTTGAGTATGAAAATTGTCTGAAATCGCACCAGATAACGTCTCAACTTCTTGCAACAGGCATTCAGGATAGTGAATCAGTGATTGCCTGACATTCTGCTTATGACGATCAATCGCCTGTTTTAGCTCATTTAGTCCAGTTGCTCGGGTCGAAACCATTGGAATGACTGGGCAGCCAAGGCGTTGCTCCAGTTCGGCAATATCAATGTGGATATGCTGACTATCAGCGATATCCAACATATTGAGTGCAACGATGCAGGGAATGCCTAATTCCAACAGTTGTAACGTCAGATAGAGATTTCGCTCAAGGTTAGAAGCATCTACGACGTTGATCAGCATGTCAGCATCACCGCTCAGGATATAGTGGCAGGCTATCTGCTCATCCAGTGATGTTTGTTCAGAAATCGTGGTCAGAGAGTAGGTTCCCGGCAGGTCAACTAACTCAATTTTATGTTCTGCGGTGGTAAAACGGCCAACTTTTCGTTCTACTGTAACGCCAGCCCAGTTGCCTACACGTTGTCGGGAGCCAGTAAGTTGGTTAAATAATGTTGTTTTGCCGGCATTGGGGTTGCCAATTAAGCCAATAGTCAGTGCTTTCATGTTTTTGGTGCCAGATTAAATTAGGAGTAACCGTTTCGTTGCTTGCAACGGATTATGCGTTGCATTGAGCGTTGTCTAATGTGAGAAATTCTAGGTCTTTTTTTTCTCAGAATTAGGCTGACTCTGCGAGTCTCAATTTGTATCGGATCACCTAAAGGCGCTAAACGGACAACATGAAAAGAAGAACCAGGCAACATACCTAATGACAGTAATTTCTGTCGGTAAGCTGGGCTGATCTTCGGAGAAAAGCCAATGATCTTGTAACTATGGTCTGGAAGAAGTTGCATATGACCTTCCGGGATATGTGATAAGTAAAGTAATACCGAGAATTAGTTGCACTCATTCATTATGAAGTGTAATTTTTAATCCAATTCATACTAATTGCAAATAAAAATAATAACCATCATTAATTTCAATGTTAATCCTATTTTCATTGTTGGTGTTAATTTGATTACTTAGTCACTCAGGTTGACATGAATCTTCTTTCTGACAGAAACGGTGAAATATGCACTGCCGAAGCAGTGCATCTGTTTATAGTGATAGAAGTTACAACGATAGGAATCTTAACGTTTTTTTCCGAATGCGGCGGCTAGTGCATCGCTCATAGCACTGTTTCCGGCTGAGGTAGAAGAACGGGAAGTGTTACGGTTCCTGTCATTACGTTCAGGGCGGCGGTCAGTGTGCGTATTATTACTGCGACGTGATTGGGTTTCTCCCGGTTGTTCATCAAGACGCATGGTCAGAGCGATGCGCTTACGGTTCAGATCAACTTCCAGCACTTTTACTTTAACGATATCACCCGCTTTTACCACGGTGTGAGGATCTTCCACAAAGCGATCGGACAGCGAAGAGATATGCACTAAGCCATCTTGATGAACGCCGATATCGACAAATGCGCCAAAATTGGTCACGTTAGTGACGGCACCTTCCAGCACCATTCCCGGACGCAGATCATTCATGGTTTCCACGCCTTCCGCGAAAGTCGCGGTTTTAAACTCTGGACGTGGATCGCGGCCAGGTTTTTCCAGCTCTTTCAAAATATCGGTAACGGTTGGAACGCCAAATTGCTCGGTGGTGAAATTCTGAGGTTGCAGCCCACGCAGTGAAGCAGAGTTACCCATCAATTCCTGGAGTTTCTGCTCAGTGGCCGCCAAAATTTTTTCAACTATTGGATAAGCTTCTGGATGAACGGTCGATGCATCCAGCGGGTTATCACCGTGATTAATCCGCAAGAATCCAGCACATTGCTCAAAAGCCTTTGGCCCAAGGCGACTGACTTTCAGTAATTGTGTACGGTTATTGAAACGGCCATTCTCATCGCGCCAGTTGACGATGTTCTGGGCAATCATACGGGTCAATCCGGCAACTCTGGTTAGCAGTGGAACAGAAGCGGTATTGAGATCCACGCCGACGGCGTTTACACAATCCTCAACGACGGCATCCAGTTTTTTGGCAAGCTGAGTCTGGCTGACATCATGTTGATATTGGCCCACGCCGATGGATTTCGGATCGATTTTCACTAATTCAGCGAGAGGATCTTGCAAGCGGCGGGCGATAGAGACTGCCCCGCGTAGTGAAACATCCAGGTCGGGAAATTCCTGTGCTGCCAGCTCAGAAGCAGAGTAAACTGATGCTCCTGCCTCACTGACAATCACTTTTTGGGCTTTTATCTCTGAGAACTGTTTTTGCACATCCGCGAAGAAACGTTCTGTTTCACGAGAGGCTGTTCCGTTACCGATGGCGACCAGTTCTACTTGATGTTTGATACACAATGCTGCCACGCTGGCAGCGGCTTTAGCCGCTTGCCCGGTGTGTGGATAGATCGTGTCTGTGGCAATCAGTTTGCCGGTTGCATCGATAACGGCCACTTTGACGCCGGTACGCAGACCTGGATCGAGTCCCATTGTTGCACGCATGCCCGCAGGTGCGGCCATCAATAGATCTTGCAGGTTGCGGGCGAATACTTTGATAGCTTCATCTTCCGCTTTCTCACGCAAGGTACTCATCAATTCAGTTTCAAGATGCAGCAATACCTTGACGCGCCAGGTCCAATTCACCACGGCTTTGCGCCAACTATCTGCCGGCGCATTGTTCAAGCGCAGATTAAGATGCTGAGTAATAATCTGTTCGCCGTAACTCTCTTTCGGTGGTTCATCAAACTGGGGATCGGCATTTAGGGAAAGTTGCAATATGCCTTCATTACGGCCGCGAAACATAGCTAAAGCGCGGTGAGAAGGGATTTGTGCGATAGGTTCATGGTGATCAAAATAGTCACGAAATTTAGCGCCTTCCTCTTCTTTTCCTACAACGACTTTAGCGACCAGATGGGCATTTTTCCATAGATAGTCACGTACTTTTGCCAATAATGCGGCATCTTCGGCAAAACGTTCCATCAGGATATAACGCGCGCCATCCAGCGCCGCTTTGGTATCAGCGACACCTTTATCAGGATCAATAAAAGTAGCCGCAACCTGCTCTGGTTTTTGCTGTGGATCTTGCCACAAGGAATCTGCGAGCGGTTCAAGACCTGCTTCAATAGCGATTTGTCCACGGGTACGGCGTTTCGGTTTATATGGCAGATAAAGATCTTCCAGCTCTGTTTTGCTGAGAGTGCCATTAATGGCTGCGGCCAGTTCTGGGGTCAGTTTGCCTTGCTCGTCAATGGATTTAAGAATGGTTTGGCGGCGGTCCGATAATTCGCGTAGATAACTAAGGCGGGTCTCAAGTTGGCGAAGTTGGGTGTCATCCAGACCGCCGGTGACTTCTTTACGATATCGTGCGATAAAAGGGACAGTATTCCCTTCATCAAGCAGGCTAATGGCAGAAAGTACCTGTTGTGGCTGCGCTTGTAGCTCACTTGCAATAATTTGGTTCAGAGATTGATTCATGTTGCGTTTTCTTCTGGTGGATAAGCTTCAAATTTCAAATATTCACAAAACTCCTTTATACGTTTTGAGAGGAATAATTTCCAGTTTACGTCTAATCTTATTTTGACGTATTACGATATCATTCAACGAATTTGTTGCCGGTTCCGCTATAGCAACTGCGATTGAACTCAAATGTGAAAAGTTATCGCTGGAACCATAGGCGTGTTACCGGACTTGCTATGAGCTGTTTCTGAATATACAAATTCAACTGAAAGAACGGCTAAAGTAGGAAAAATCTGAGCTTCATAGTGTTGCCCATGAAGTCAGTAAGCTAATGAATGATAAATCTACTTTTGACTTTCGTTAAAAATAGAGAGATTACCTAAAGAATTTATTTAATGGGATTGTTCTGACCTGCTTAGATATTTATAACCAACTAAATGAATCTTATTTTAAAGTAATTTTATTGTTTTGTTAATTAAGGCTGGAAGACTATTTAATCTTCCGGCCTTATTAATTTATTTAGGCGAACATCGATTCCAACTTAGTTAGCCATATAATGGCTCCAGGA
Source organism: Photorhabdus hindustanensis (assembly GCF_002968995.1). NCBI lineage: Bacteria > Pseudomonadati > Pseudomonadota > Gammaproteobacteria > Enterobacterales > Morganellaceae > Photorhabdus > Photorhabdus hindustanensis. Next base: position 30,576 of record NZ_PUWT01000054.1, on the reverse strand, counting down.
ATATATTCCTAATTTTGTGCATAATGCGACCTGCTTTAACTGGCTTGGTAAAAATATGTCCTAAAACTTAAATGACATTGCAGCAAAAACCATTCCACCACTTCCTGCCCATCCCATGCAGAATTGGTCTTTCTCCAGTATGCCTTGATGAACAGCATCGATGATTCCAAAGGGGATAGATGTAGTAATAATGTTGCCTGTTTTATGTCCAACATGATGCATTTTATTATCAACCCCGATCGAATGTCCAAGCTTATGCCACATTTTAGGTGAACCCGTATGGATAAAGATTTTATGGATATCGTTGCTGGAAACATTATGCTGATTAAATACCCCGATTGCATCTTCCCAACCATATTCATTTAGCAAGGCTGCATATGAATTAAATAGATATTGTCCGCCAAGCGGTGAAATGCGTTTGACATCAGAATCATTACAAAATAGTTCCCAGCCCGGTAAGGAGATGGTCGACAGGTCGCTTAAATCTGGCCTGTTGATATAAGAAAACTTGAAATTATCAGGTGATTCATTACTCAGTATGGTGACTGCTGTGGCTTCTCCTATGGTAAAACTTGCAAATTTATAAGCCAGTTCCGATGGAGAAGACAAAGAGAAGTTCTTTGGAAAGAGAGGTCCTCCATCGGACATACCAAATTCCATGTTAACAATAGCGGCATGGCGTATTTCACCTGCCTTCATTTTACTATTGATAATGTCCATCGCTGTTACCCAACCATTACAGGCGTCTGAAACGTCGTAATTCCTGCAATTTAATCCTAGAGCCTTTGCAATAAAAGTACTATTGGCTGGCTCGGTGAAACCACGAGTGACATTGGGGTAGAGTAAGAGATCAATTTCGGCTTTGCTTATATTAGCTTGCGCTAAAGCGCGGTCAAACGCCACTTCCATCAGTTGCATAGGCTTTTCACCCTTATTCAGCCAATGCCGGGTTTTTATACCACTTGTATCGAGTAACTTTCTGATCGTCTGTAAGGTTTTAGGTAAATTTCCCTGAAAAGTTTTTCTTGAGTGTTGATCAATTAAATCGATAACTTCCTGATTTGTAACCAGTCGTGACGGAAGTAATCCTGATATACCTGCTATTTTCATTTACACATTCCTCTGGATAAATATTTTTAATATTCTATTTTTATGGTGTTTTAATAATTACATTGAATTTAATTTCTACTTGCACAGATTTTTATTTAAAAAATTAGGCACTCTATTTTCAGAAAGCCTAAATAAAAGATTCACATATCAGTGAGTTTTTTATAATGTTAATTTTCCCCATTGAAATAACTTGATGATTTATATTTCTATCATAATTTATATCTGATTCAAGGTATCGATACTATTTTTCATCCTTACATTTTAGATTTTTGTAAACTTTAAAATACATTTATTACTGTGCTGTTTTGTTTATATCAGTGATTATATTTTTATTAATGAAATATAATCAATTTTACCCATTGCAGCATGGCATGTGACACGTCGGCAAGAAAATGTTTTTCATTCTGATCCAACGAGGGAATACACTTTTGTTGTCAGCTATAAGTGCTAATCAACACGTTTGTTGGTATTTCACGGTATTGGAATACCAGCCTGAATTGGCGTATGGTTAGCCAATCATTCACTATCGTTGTTTTCAAGGAGGTTTCGATGTTAGCTTAGTTACCACACACTGCAATACAACTAGGAACCGACGTTAAGCGTAAGAAATCCCCATGTAAAACGGCTGCTTTTGATGTGAAACGTGCAGCGGAACAGGGTGATAAGGATTTCCAGTATTTTCTTAAAAGAGGAAAATTGCCAGTTTCTAGGTGAGTTCAATGGTCTGCGTATATATTTCTGACTTTATTTAAATATCTTCTAATTAGGAGCCGTTTTTACACTGATTTTTATAATCGTAAAATATGTGGCGATATAATTGATTATCTTGGTCGTGATGCTAAGAGTAAAACATAAGGATAAAACAATAGTACTATTTCACGTTCATTTAATTCTGGCCGCCTGCATTAAATTCCGCTTTGCAGAGTGAATGAATCGTTAGCGTGCGATTCATTCAGTTGTGATTCTTCGATATATAACGCTAACGACGTCATGTTGAAAGAGTATACCGGCTATTTCATGTATTCGATCTCGTTCACATACCACAACATTTTTCCTGTTGGTGTATGAACGATTGCACTGTCTCCAACTTCTTTCTTCAATAAAGCCCGGGCCATTGGAGAATCGATTGATATGTAGTCTTTGCGACCAAAAATTTCGTCGTACCCGACAATACGAAAGCGTTTAATCTCGCCTTGATCATTTTCGATCTCGACCCATGCGCCAAAGAATATTCGTCCATCTTGTTGGGGAGAATAATCAACACACCGCAACTCTTCTAAGCTCTTGGTTAGATATCGGACTCTGCGATCAATCTCCCGTAGCCTCTTCTTGTTATATTGATAATCTGCGTTTTCACTCCGGTCACCGAGGCTTGCTGCCCAAGTCACTTTTTTAGTCACTTCTGGGCGCTCTTCACGCCAGAGATAATCCAATTCTTCCTTTAATTTGTTGTAGCCTTCGCGGGTTATCAGTTTAGTCTTCATTTTATGTTGATGTAGATACCGTCGTTAACCTCATAAATGTATAAAACAGCCCATTTTGGTAGATGTCAAATTAAGACTCGGTTTTTAGTCGTTAATCAATAAATCCCGGCTGTTTTGCAAGATTAACGTATTAGTTACATTCAGCTAGTCGTTGGTTGAATAAATTTACCACTGTTGATGGATTGTCGGCTACATGACAGCAAATATGACAGGCTCCCACTGCGATGAGTACGGGTTTAAAACGAGATATAAGCGGTTAACAGACGGTTTCGAGTTAGCATTATCGGTAACAAGATTGCTTTACCTGTCCACTCATTATGATATTTGGCTCTAATATTTATAACGTTCATCATATAATTTATGGTTCTGTGTACTGAATAGTATGTATGCTGTGAATCTTGTTGGTGATGAGACAGGCTATTAAGGTTTAAGTGGAGAAAAAACAAGCGAAATTGTTTACTATAGTCAGGAAAGGTGACGAAAAATCGACTGCTGAGTGGTTTCTTGCCCAAACGTTGGTGAGCTGAACATGATCGATCCAGATCCTCGTTAGTAAGGAAAAGCCGAAAACCGTGGCGGAGGTAAGAAGGTAATATGCAGCAAAAGGCAATTTTCGTTTAGTCAGTCTGATGAATTTAATCCAACTAATAAATGGATTTCTATCGATTTGCCGGTACCAGGGCGCTAATTGATAGGTTGGCGGATGGCGAAATAGCGGTAGAAATTCGATAGTTGACAGTGAATTACTTTGTTCTCGTTGTCAGTAATAAACCACTAAATTAATCATTATAATTAATAACAGTGGAAATAAGTCCTATTAGGAATAGTCTCAAAATACAGATATCTGGTTTCTATCTTTGGGTTAATCTCTTTCAAAATGATAAATTTATCAAAGCATGTAGTGTTTTTTGGAGTTTGATAATGCAAGTAGATAACAAGATCCTTGTGGTGGATGATGACATGCGTTTACGAACGTTATTAGAGCGTTATCTGACAGAACAAGGTTTTCAGGTACGTAGTGCCGCTAATGCGGAGCAGATGGACCGTTTACTGACACGGGAACCTGTTAGCTTAATCGTATTGGATTTAATGTTACCGGGAGAGGATGGGCTTTCTGTTTGTCAAAGGCTGAGAAACCAAAGTAATCCGGTACCGATTATTATGGTGACGGCGAGGGGAGAAGAGGTAGATCGTATTGTTGGGTTGGAAATTGGCGCTGATGATTATATTCCGAAGCCATTTAATCCTCGTGAGTTATTGGCGCGTATCCGGGCGGTATTGCGTCGTCAGGCGAATAAGTTATTGGGCCTGCCGGCTGAGGATGATGCGATTATTAATTTTGGCAAGTTTAGCCTCAATTTGAGTACGCGGGAGATGTTTCAGGGAGATGAACATATTCAATTAACCAGTGGAGAATTTGCCGTATTGAAAGTACTGGTTTCTTATCCTGGCGTGCCACTGTCCCGTAATAAGCTGATGAGTTTAGCTCATGGTCGGGAATATAGCACGATGAAGCGATCTATTGATGTCTTGGTTTCACGTCTGCGCCGTGTGATTGAAGAAGATCCCGCGCATCCTCGCTATATCCAGACTATCTGGGGTCTGGGTTATGTCTTTGTGCCTGACGGAATTCGTGTATGAGATTATTGCGATTCTCCCCTCGCAGCACGTTTACCCATATTTTATTCCTGATTATGGCTATGCTGTTTATCAGTCTGGTAACCAGCTACTTGGTTGTTGTGAATTTCGTTATCATGCCAAGCTTGCAGCAATTCAATAAGGTATTAGCGTATGAAGTTCGTACCTTAATGGCTGAAAAGTTAAAGCTGGAGGATGGCTCTTTTCTGGTGATATCGCCAGTAGTTCGCCGGGAGATTTATCAAGAATTGGGTATTACGCTCTATTCTGAATCTGACGCGGAGATACAAGGTTTACGTTGGGCCAGACGTTATGATTTCTTGAGTGAAAAGATGGGCGAATACCTTGGCGGCAAGGCTGATCTTCGTCTGGAAATAAACACAGATAGCCCTATACTTTGGCTTAATTCCTATCTAGCCCCCGATATTTGGGTCAGGGTTCCTCTGACTGAGATCGAACAAAATCAATTCTCGCCTATTTTTCGCTATACACTGGCAATTCTATTACTGATATTCGGTTGTATCTGGCTTTATATCCGTTTCCAGAACCGGCCTTTACTGGAAATGGAGTATGCAGCCAGGCAAACAGGTAAAGGTATTATGATGCCGTCGGTGCGGGAAGCGGGTTCTCTGGAAGTTCGTGCAGCTATTCGTTCATTTAACCAAATGTCCGCCGGGATAAAGTTATTGGAAAGTGACCGTACAATATTAATTGCTGGCGTAAGCCATGATTTGCGTACTCCGCTGACACGTATTCGACTGGCAACAGAAATGATGAGCAAGGAAGATGCTTATCTGTCTGAATCTATCAATAAAGATATTGAAGAGTGTAACGCGATTATTGAACAATTCATTGATTATCTCCGTACCGGGCAAGAGATGCCAATGGAGTTCTGCGAACTGAACGCTATTCTTAAAGAGGTTATTTCCGCGGAGAATGGTTATGAACAGGATATTGAAAACCATCTGTCTCTTAACCCAATAACCGTTAACGCCAATCCGATTTCTATTAAACGGGCATTGGCTAATATGTTGGTTAATGCCAATCGTTATGGTAACGGCTGGATTAAAGTGAGTAGTGGTCAGACAAATAAATTTGCCTGGTTTCAGGTAGAAGATAATGGAGCCGGCATTAAGCAGGAAGATTTGCCGCGGTTATTTCAGCCATTCGTTCGCGGCGAAAGAGCGCGCAGCAGCAGTGGAACAGGGTTAGGTCTGGCGATTGTTCAGCGAATTATTGATGCTCATGATGGAAAAATTGAAATGGGCGCCAGCCTTAGAGGGGGATTATCTATCCGTGTCTGTATTCCTGTCGTGGAAGATAATTTTTAACGGCTTGATAATCATCTCCTATATTCGATTTTAACGGTGTATGGAGATGACAGTTTTATGTCAGTCTCAGGTTAAGCGCCCATTGTGCTGTCATAAAAATGTCATAATTGAGACATTTTGCTGTAATTAAATTAACCTATTTTCCCTCCTGCACCTTTTTTGAATTTGACGAATAGATTTCTTTGTTGATTCTCAATATCCCATTAGGAGGGATTATGAAACTGATGCGTACCACCGTAGCCGGCATAATGGCAGCGACGTTTTCTTTGGCAACCTTGTCTGTATTTGCTGCCACTAGCTTAACCGGGGCAGGTGCGACATTTCCCGCGCCGGTGTATGCCAAGTGGGCGGATTCTTATCAAAAAGAGACAGGTAATAAAGTCAATTATCAAGGCATTGGTTCTTCCGGCGGCGTAAAACAAATTCTGGCAAACACCGTTGATTTCGGTGCTTCCGATGCCCCTTTATCCGATGCAAAGTTAACTGCTGATGGCCTGTTTCAGTTCCCGACAGTCATCGGTGGGGTGGTACTGGCGGTCAATATCCCAGGGATTAAAGCCGGTGAATTGACACTGGATGGTAAAACGGTGGCTGATATTTATTTAGGTAGAGTGAGAAAGTGGAATGATCCAGCAATTACGCAATTAAATCCGGGAGTCAAACTACCGGAGCAAGATATTGCTGTGATACGTCGTGCTGACGGTTCCGGTACCTCCTTTGTATTTACTAGCTACCTCTCTAAAGTGAATAAAGAGTGGCAAGAAAAAGTTGGCGCCAGTTCCACCGTAAGCTGGCCTATTGGTTTAGGCGGTAAAGGTAATGATGGGGTCGCCGCGTTTGTTCAGCGTCTGACGGGTTCCATTGGTTATGTTGAATATGCTTACGCGAAACAGAATCATTTGGCTTATACCAAACTGGTATCTGCTAACGGTAATGTGGTTAGCCCGACAGAAGAGAGTTTCAGTGCCGCGGCGAAGAAAGCGGAATGGCATAAAACCTTTGCTCAGGATTTGACAAACCAACAAGGTGAAAATGCGTGGCCGATAACTTCCACCACATTTGTTCTGGTTCATAAACAGCAAAAAGATGCAGTGAAAGGGACTGAAGTATTGAAATTCTTTGATTGGGCTTATGAGAAAGGCAGTAAACAGGCAAACGATCTGGATTATGCCATCCTGCCCAAAGAGGTGATTGAGCAAGTTCGTGCCGCTTGGAAAACCCAGATAAAAGATAGCAATGGCAAGGCCCTGTATTAAGTCGTGTTGATAGTGATTGTTTTAAATATCGATTGTTTTAAAGATCGATCGCTTTAAATATCGATTAAATTTGTTGTTTTAATTTCTCCCTCCATTTAAGGGGGGAGTTAACTCCGAATGAGAATAAGCTCTATGGCCGAACAAAAAACGGCAATGAAAGCACCCAGTAAAAATGGCGATATTATTTTCGGCGCACTGGTTAGGCTGGCTGCGCTGATAACTTTATTTTTGTTAGGAGGCATCATTATCTCGCTGATTATTGCCTCCTGGCCTAGTATTCAGCAGTTCGGCATCTCTTTCCTCTGGCAGGAAGCGTGGGATGCCCCGGCAGAGCAATTTGGCGCCTTAATACCGATATACGGTACGTTGGTGACTTCGCTGATTGCGTTGATTATCGCCGTGCCTGTCAGTTTTGGGATTGCTCTGTTCCTAACGGAACTGGCGCCTAACTGGCTTAAACGTCCGCTCGGTATTGCCATTGAGTTACTGGCCGCCATCCCAAGTATTGTGTATGGCATGTGGGGGTTGTTTGTTTTTGCGCCGCTATTTGCCGCTTATTTCCAGCAGCCTGTCGGCAATCTCCTCGGCAGTATGCCGATTGTGGGCGAATTATTCTCCGGCCCTGCCTTTGGTATCGGTATTCTGGCCGCGGGCGTCATTCTCGCTATCATGATTATTCCTTATATCGCCTCGGTTATGCGTGATGTTTTCGAACAAACGCCGGTGATGATGAAAGAATCCGCTTATGGTATCGGCTGTACGACTTGGGAAGTTATCTGGCACATCGTGTTGCCTTACACCCGAAATGGGGTAATTGGTGGTGTCATGTTGGGCCTTGGTCGTGCGTTGGGGGAAACGATGGCGGTGACTTTTATCATCGGCAATACCTACCAGCTCGACAGTTTCTCACTGTTTATGCCCGGTAACAGCATCACTTCTGCACTGGCGAACGAATTCGCGGAAGCAGAGTCTGGTTTGCATACCGCAGCATTGATGGAACTCGGTCTGATTCTATTTGTAATTACCTTCATTGTGCTGGCGCTGTCGAAATTGATGATTATGCGTCTGGCGAAGAATGAGGGGCGCTGATATGACAACCATAGATAGACAAAAGCCTACTGATGTAGATGTACGTAGCCGTAAACAGGCATGGCGTCGTCAAAAAAATCGCTTCGCTCTGCTGTTATCAATGGCGACCATGCTGTTTGGCCTGTTCTGGCTGGTGTGGATTCTGTTTTCGACCGTCACCAAAGGTTTCGACGGCATGTCATTGGCGTTGTTCACCGAAATGACGCCACCACCGAATACGGAAGGCGGCGGCTTGGCAAATGCCATTGTCGGCAGTGGATTATTGATCCTGTGGGCGACGGTTATCGGTACGCCTCTGGGGATCATGGCGGGTATCTATTTGGCGGAATATGGTCGCCGCTCATGGCTGGCGGAGGTTATCCGCTTTATAAACGATATTTTGCTGTCAGCCCCTTCTATTGTTGTCGGTTTATTTGTTTACACTGTCGTTGTAACGAAAATGCAGCACTTTTCCGGTTGGGCAGGGGTGATTGCTTTGGCGTTGTTACAGGTGCCGATTGTGATCAGAACTACGGAAAACATGTTAAAACTGGTGCCTGATAGCCTGCGCGAAGCCGCTTATGCCTTAGGCACACCGAAGTGGAAGATGATTTCGGCCATTACGCTGAAAGCGTCGGTATCCGGCATTATCACCGGTGTACTGCTGGCCATTGCCCGAATTGCCGGAGAGACGGCGCCATTGCTGTTTACCTCTCTTTCCAATCAATTCTGGAGTACCGATCTAGGCCAGCCAATTGCTAACTTACCGGTCACCATCTTTAAATTTGCCATGAGTCCATTCTCAGAATGGCAGCAACTGGCGTGGGCCGGCGTATTATTGATAACCCTGTGTGTATTGCTGATTAACATTGTGGCGCGTGTGTTGTTTGCCAAGAAAAAGCACTGACTGATATTTTCAACAGAGAGAAGTAAATGAGCATAGTTAATGATATCGCTAGCAGCAAAATTCAGGTCCACAATCTGAACTTTTACTATGGCAAATTTCACGCGCTGAAAAACATAACGTTGAATATTGCAAAGAATAAAGTGACTGCTTTTATCGGCCCGTCGGGTTGCGGTAAGTCTACGTTGTTACGGACGTTCAACAAAATGTATGAACTGTATGGTGAACAGCGGGCGGAAGGTGAAATTTTGCTGGATGGCAATAATATCCTGACTGATAAACAAGATGTGGCGCTGCTACGAGCCAAAGTTGGCATGGTATTCCAGAAACCAACGCCATTTCCGATGTCTATTTACGACAATATCGCGTTTGGAGTCCGTCTGTTTGAGAAACTCTCCAGAGCGGAAATGGATGAACGTGTTCAATGGGCTTTGACGAAAGCGGCATTATGGAATGAAACCCGGGATAAGATATATCAGAGCGGATACAGTCTATCTGGCGGGCAACAGCAACGTTTGTGCATTGCGCGTGGCATTGCGATCCGTCCAGAAGTTTTACTGTTGGATGAACCTTGCTCAGCCCTCGACCCGATTTCTACCGGTCGTATTGAAGAGTTGATCAGCGAATTGAAATCTGAATATACCGTGGTGATTGTGACGCATAATATGCAACAGGCCGCGCGTTGTTCAGACCACACTGCGTTTATGTACCTTGGTGAATTAATTGAATTTAGTGATACAGACACATTGTTTACCACACCAAAAATGAAACAAACGGAAGACTATATTACCGGTCGTTATGGTTGATTACGGGGCGTAACATGGACAATCTGAATCTCAATAAACATATTTCTGGTCAGTTTAACGCTGAACTGGCACATATCCGTACCGAACTGATGGCAATGGGTGGGCTGGTGGAGGAGCAACTCACCAAAGCGATTACCGCGATGCATAATCAGGATGCCGCATTGGCGCGTGAAGTGATTGAGGATGACCATAAGGTCAATATGATGGAAGTGGCGATTGATGAAGCGTGTGTTCGCATCATTGCTAAACGTCAGCCGACGGCCAGTGATCTGCGGCTAATTATGTCAATTTCGAAAACCATTGCTGAGTTGGAAAGAATCGGTGATGTGGCAAATAAAATTTGCCAGACGGCACTTGAGAAATTCTCACATCAGCATCAACCCCTGTTGGTTAGCCTGGAGTCTCTTGGCTGCCATACCATCCAGATGCTGCATGATGTTTTAGACGCTTTTGCCCGCATGGATGTGGAAGAAGCGATTCGTATCTATCATGAAGATAAAAAGGTGGATAAAGAGTATGAAGGTGTTGTCCGCCAGCTTATGACTTACATGATGGAAGATCCCCGAACCATCCCAAGTGTACTAACCGTCCTGCTTTGCGCCCGTTCTATCGAACGGATTGGCGATCGTTGTCAAAACATCTGTGAATTCATTTTCTACTATGTTAAAGGGCAGGATTTCCGGCATGTAGGTGGTGATGAACTGGAAAAGCTGTTGACGAAAGATAACGAGTAACTTGCTGACAATGCTGGTATTATTGCCAGCATTTTTTTGTCTAATAATTCTTAATAGTTATAAATATAGTTATTTATATTATTTCATGCACTATAGTGAAATTGATAGCTTGTGATGATTAATAAAGAATTAATTACCGTCAGGGGTGTTTAATGAAATCTCGTATTCTTATTACGACGTTATTGGCTGGGTTAGCACTGGTTGCTGGTGCTGCAAAGGCGGATAAACTGGATGATATTAAAAAAGCCGGCACCGTGCGGATCGCTGTTTTCGACAGTAATCCACCGTTTGGTTTTATTGATCCGCAGACCAAAAAACTGGCGGGTTATGATGTAGATATCGCAAACGCGATTGCCAATGACCTGGGTGTTAAATTGGAACTGCGTCCGACTAACCCGGCAAACCGTTTACCTCTGTTGGCATCAAAGAAAGTTGACTTGATTGCCGCCAACTTTACTGTCACTAATGAGCGTGCAAAACAGGTTGATTTCTCAATCCCTTACTTCGCCACCGGGCAAAAATTTATTGCCCGTAAAGGTGTTTTAAAATCTCCCGAAGATATTAAAAACTTACGTATCGGCGCTGATAAAGGAACGGTACAGGAAATTACACTGCGCGAGCATTATCCGACAGCCAAAGTGATCTCTTATGACGACACGCCTCTGGCCTTTGCTGCGCTACGTAACGGCAATGTACAAGCCATCACGCAAGATGATGCTAAGTTAGTCGGTCTGCTGGCTAATGTACCGGAAGCCCAGAAAGCTGAGTTTGAGATCTCTCCTTTTAGCATCACCCGTGAATATCAGGCAGTGGCTGCGGCGAAAGGACAGAAGCGCTTGGTTGAGGCGGTAAACCAAACTTTGCTGAAACTGGAAAAAGAGGGTGAAGCCGCGGAAATTTATAACCGTTGGTTTGGTCCGGAAACCAAATCCGCCCAACCGCGAGGTGACTTTAAGTTTGCGCCGTTGGAGCAGCAAACAGAGTCCTAATAAGTGATAAACCCTTGGTAACTAGCCTCGCCTGTTGTTGCGGGGCTTTGTCATTGGTAATACCTGGTAATCGTAAGATATGTTTGAGTTATTTGTTACAGAACAGTTGCTTGCTCCCCAATATTTGGGGTGGCTTTGGCAAGGTTTCCTGATTACGCTGTGGATATCCGCTTGTACCGTTGTAGCTTCCACCTTGCTAGGGTTTGCACTGGCTGCTGCCCGTGATAGCCAACTGAAAATTCTCCGTTGGTCGGTAACTGCTTACACCACGCTATTTCGCAATACGCCTTTGCTGGTGCAACTGTTTTTCTGGTATTTCGCCTCAGGGCAAATACTGCCGCAAGAGGTGATGCTTTGGCTGAACACGCCTCATGAAATCAATCTGTTAGGTCTGCCATTGTCCTGGCCTTCATTCGAATTCCTGGCTGGATTTATTGGTTTAACCCTCTATTCAGCACCATTCGTGGCGGAAGAGCTACGTGCTGGTATTCAGGGGGTAGGGCGTGGGCAAAAATATGCAGCTCATGCACTGGGACTTACCGGCTGGCAGGCAATGCGTTATGTCGTATTGCCCCAAGCGTTGAAGATCGCAATGCCGCCATTGCTGGGACAATATATGAACATTGTGAAAAATTCGTCACTGACAATGGCAATTGGCGTGGCTGAATTGTCATATGCTTCCCGTCAAGTAGAAACCGAAACATTGAAAACGTTTGAAGCATTCGGTGTGGCGACGGTGCTATATATCGCCACCATTGCCGTCATGGAAGGTTGGGGGCAATGGCGTCAACAACAAGCTATAGCGAGAGGACATTAAAATGGATTTTTCAGTCATTGTAGAAAACTGGCGCTATCTACTGCTAGGTACGTTTCCTGATGGTCCTCTTGAAGGGGCGGCGTTGACATTGGTTATTAGCCTGATAGCCGGTGCAATTTCAATTGTATTGGGTACGGTTGCAGGTATTGCTTTGGCAATGCTGAAAGGCTTCTGGGTTAACCTGTTAGCCGCAGTATTGGGCTTTTTCCGGGCAATTCCCGTCATTATGTTGATTTTCTGGACTTACTTTCTGTTGCCGGTGATGCTTGGTATGGAAATTCCAGAAATTACCACGGTGGTTTGCGCTCTGGCGTTGATCACATCGGCTTACTTGGCTCATGGGGTGAAAGCGGGGATTATTGCGATTGGCGCCGGTCAGTGGCAAGCAGGGCTATCATTAGGTTTCAACCGCTGGCAGGTGCTTTGGTACATTGTGTTGCCACAAGCGTTGCGTATGATGGTGCCTTCCTTTATTAATCAGTGGATTGCGCTGATAAAAGATACCTCTTTGGCTTATATCGTTGGCGTGGCGGAACTGTCATTTCTGGCGACTCAGGTTAATAACCGCAGCATGGTTTACCCGACAGAAGTCTTTTTATTTGTCGCGTTAATTTATTTCGTGATGTGTTTGGCACTGGAATTGACAGCAAACTATCTTGTTCGTCGCTTCACTCTACAACGTAGGAAAATATCTCTTTTCCGTTTCTGGCGGAAAGAAAAATTAGTGTTGGCTCCCCAATGTTAGTTTTTCTCTTTACTTAATTATCTAAGATATAATCTCCCTATTTTAATGATGGGGAGATTGTTAATGTTAATTTATTCGCCGGTTAAAAACATTATTAAAGTCGGCTCATTTTTTTAAATATATTGTTTGATTATCTGATTCACATTTTCATCCGTCTTTTTACGGATAAAAAAGAATTAATAAAGTCAGTTTTTTCTCATTTTTCACTAATGGTTTTATAGTAGTCAGGTTTTGAACTGTTATGAAAAGCCATTATTTTAACCTTTGGTTTTAATCGGCATCAGGTTTTAACCGGATTTTTACCACTGTTAACATCTGATCTTTATTAATTTTAATCATCATGGGATATTGTGTTTTACATTTAAATAGCCTCGCTTTTTATCTTTATAAATCAACTGGTAAATAGCTTGATGATATAAAGAAACCCCTTTGTTATCTTTCGGATAATTCCCTTTTTTCAGGGCTTAAATCATGCAAGATTAACCGTTTTTCCCGTTTTTTATTATGTTGTTTTTATGGCTGGCTTTGTAAAATAACGCAGAGAGCGTTTAAACATCAATTTGTGTGGATGATATTATTTTTGTTGTGATTTCTTTTCAATTCTTTGTTAACGGTTAATGGAGTTCGATTAAATGCAATTAACTGTTATTTTAAAAAATCACACTTATAGTTAAATCTAAATCTTAAATAAAAAATTTAATATTTCTGTATTTGTGCTTTTAAATGGTGGTGGTAGGCTAGGTAAATGTGACATTAACTGAGGTAATAACCTCCGATACATGCATTAAACATAGCCGTGAATAGGAGGGGTAATCACTCTTCACCTTTTAAAAATCTGACATTAATGAGGGGTATGTTTTTTGGCTAATCACCGAAAAAAAGCAGCTTGCGATCGCTAAAAAAGGGAAAACCAGTAAAAAGAGAAAGTGAATCTTTGTTGTTTAAAAAACTCTACCATATTACCAACAGCACCCTTATTCGGCTGATAAGGTTGTTTATTCTTCCTAATAATCAACCGACTGGCTGATATGATGGGCTATAAATTCCCCGTGTTAGCATATTGCTAACACGGGAGGATAATCATTCCATTGATAAGAGAGCACACAGATCCATTTGCAAGCTCTTAAATTTTACAAATATTCTTTAGGTATATTTGATATCTGCTCCTCTAGCGACCAATCTTCTGGCTTGGATTTTTCAGAGTTCCATTTTGCGCCTTTATCCAACCATTTGGATCTGTAATTCTTTAATGCTGCTAAAGTAGCGTCTTCGTAGCCAAACTCCACACCACAGCAGTCACAGATATCAAATGTTGGTGAGTCACCATCTGCACCCCACGGAGGATCTAACTGTTCTGCGCCACACACACGGCATACATACAATCTATTATTTTTGTGCATTGAAGTAATCCAAATTTGTTTCATATCCATGATCTACTGGATTTGGTTTAAACATTGTTTTCGGGACGCCATCCACATTTTTTACTGCAAAAATATTTGTTTTTGGATTGTAATACAAGGTATCACCATTAGCTCGGGTTTTGATTAAAGTTTCTTTTGGAGGATTTTTAATAAAGTCATGGGTGGCTTCGACATATTGTTTTGAATTTTGATATTCAGGGAATTCATTTTTATGTTTATCCCAGTGACCATAAGCATTTGCTACAGGTTCTTTTTTCTTTGTCTCTGTCCATATCTGAGTTTCTTTCGTTTTGCTTGAACCTACTGTGTTGCCAACATTACGGTTCTTCCCAACAATCGAAGCAACTGAAGCTTTACCGCCGATAGCACCACCAATACCGGCAGATTCTACTGCCTCTTTGGCTATTAGTGCACCTTTTTCCCAGGCTGGCAGCGAGTTATACAACAGCCCTAAATCGTTCTGGTTTTCTGTCGTCACAAACTGGCTGATACGATGGGCATCCTCAGCCGATAAGTTAAACATCCATCTTAAGCCACTAATAGCATCCGCTGTTTTTGTTCCACCTTCCATTTCGGCCTGATAGGTCAGTGTGCATAACCCACCATTCCCGGCACAGTGAGATAACATTTCTGCCCGTTGCGCGGCGCTCAGTTTGTTGTATTTGTTCCAGATTGCTTCGGTAGGGGTTCCTTGCTTATTGGCTTCCTGGAGTTCTCTAGCCAGATTGTAGGCATTCATGGAGTTCAGGTGGTTAAAGAGAATAACAATTTCTCCGGCATTAGCTCCACTGTTAGCGCCTTTGGCGCTGTTGGTCGCAATGGCGCCTGCGACGCTGCCGATGATTTTTCCGCCCGCCTGAATTTTCATTGGATCATTGAATGTTTTATCCAATGTTATCGCGGCCAGTTCTGCCGCTAATGCCCCGGCAGCAGCCCCTTTGGCATCACCGCCGCCAATTTCCGCAGCAAGGGCAGAAACCGCCGCATGGCTGATAGCTTTTCCGGGTAAACCTAACACCTGACCGTTATTTCCAATCAATCCGGCTCCTTCGGCGTTAATCTGGTTGCCAATATTGGCAAGTAATGCGGTGGTGAAGTTGTCCTTAAAACTACCGCCATTGATGGCTGTACCCAGGCTGGAACTGATAATGGATTGACCTGCGATCCGTTGAGCCACTTTGCTCCAGTCGCCATTGCTCAGTTTAGGTAATGCCGCTTTTGCCGGGTTAATTTGAGCGCCATTGGCGGCTTTATCCCATCCCATGACGTTATCAAAACCCGCCAGTGCGCCACCAATCGCCATCGATGTGATAGTTGATTTAACGGTGTCGCTGCTTCCCATCACTTTTAAGGTTTTGGATAAGTCACCTTGGTTATCCACCAAAGCTACCGCTGCCTGAGAAGCGAGTGCGGCCATGCCGGAAGCCGTCGCGCCGTAAGCGACTGAGCTCATGGCGGCGGCAGTGCTGGCAGTAGCGCCCGCTGCCGTCGCTGCTGAACCCGCGGTACTTGCGGCTGACCCGGCAACCGAAACCGTTAATCCGGCTCCCGCTGTCGCAGCGGCGACTGCAATCGCGATAACCGCAGAGACCACCGGATTCAGGTGCTGGCTTTTATAATCCCAACTGTCATAGGCATCTTTAACTAAGTTCCATTGAACGTCTTTACGTTCATTGAGTCCTTTTAGCCAGGCGGTTTCCGGCGTATTGCCGAATACTGACACCGCATTCTGTAACGATTGACCATTTTTGGCTTTGATATCCGCGCTAACCCCTTTCGCCGCCTCCACAGTAAATTTTCCGCCAATATGAATAGCAGGAACAACAGATTTTATCTGGTGAATATAAAGCTGAAACTATCCTTCCTGGTGAAATAGAACTCGCTGAACAATTTAACGTCAGCAGAACCTCTGTTCGTGAAGCAATAAAAATACTTGCAGCCAAAGGTATGCTATTACCTCGCCCACGTATTGGTACTCGAATCATGCCAACGATTCATTGGAATTTCCTTGATCAGGATTTATTAAAATGGTGGATGAGTCGTGACAACCTTAACCAAGTGGTTGAACATTTCCATATAGTAAGATTAGCAATAGAGCCACAAGCTTGCTTTCTTGCTGCACAAAATGCCACACAAAAACAAAGGAAGCAGCTCTTACAGGTAATAGATGAAATGTATCTACTAAAAGAAAATTTTAACCGGGAAAAATGGATAGAGATTGATTACCAGTTTCACTATACCATTTACAAATCTTGTGGAAATCCATTCTTATGCTCTTTTGCCAATTTATTTCATCTAGTTTACCAGAACTACTTTGAAGCTATTATTTCCGATAAAGTTGTACAACTGGAAGCTCATAAAACAATTGTTAATTCTATCATCCAAGGTGACAGTCACAGTGCACTTCTCGCTTGCCAAAAGTTATTAACAGAGCGCGAATGATCTTATATAGTAGTGTATTAGATTAATATCTAACCAAACATTAACTAGATAAAATAAGCAGGATTATTAATGGTAAAAACCGCTCGTAATATGGCGGGGCTACCCTGGATTGCTGCAATAGCTTTCTTTATGCAAGCTTTAGATGCAACAATTCTCAACACAGCATTGCCCGCTATTGCTGAAAGCCTCAAACATTCACCTCTGGCGATGCAATCTGCTGTTGTCAGCTATACTCTGACTGTTGCTTTGCTAATTCCAGTCAGCGGCTGGTTAGCAGATCGTTTCGGTACCCGCCGGGTATTTATGTTTGCTGTATCCTTGTTTTCTTTAGGCTCTCTTGCCTGTGCTTTGTCAGGTAATTTAGCTTTTCTAGTTGCTTCACGTGTAATTCAAGGAATTGGTAGCGCAATGATGATGCCGGTTGCTCGCCTTGCTTTATTACGTGCATACCCACGCAGCGAACTTCTACCCGTTATGAATTTTGTCACCATGCCAGGGTTAGTAGGGCCAATTCTTGGTCCCATGCTCGGTGGGTTATTAGTCACTTATGCTACCTGGCACTGGATATTTATTATCAATATCCCTATTGGTTTATTGGGGATTATTTATGCTAAAAAACATATGCCTAATTTTACAATGCCAAAACGTTCGTTTGACTTTTTCGGTTTTATACTTTTTGGCCTGAGTTTAATAATGGTTTCTGTCAGTTTAGATTTACTAGGGGAGAGTACGTTACCAGGTTATATACCTCTGACAATGATGGTCGGTGGTTTTATGATATTATTTGGTTATCTAATGCATGCCAGAAGACAGACCCAACCCCTTATTAGTCTGAAATTATTCCGTGTTCGTACATTCTCTATCGGTATTATAGGTAATATTGTTACACGCTTGGGAACTGGGTGCATTCCTTTCCTAATGCCTTTGATGCTACAAGTTGGATTTGGCTATTCAGCAGTCATTGCCGGAATGATGATGGCGCCAACAGCTATTGGTTCTGTTATAGCCAAATCTTTCGTTACTAATGTATTAACTCGCTTTGGATATCGTAAGACGCTGGTTAGCATAACAATCATTATTGGATTAATGATTTCTCAATTTTCACTGCAATCACCAGAAATGTCCGCTGTCCTTCTGTCTATTCCACTATTCTTACTGGGCATGGCTGTATCCATTCAATTTACTTCGATGAATACCATTACTCTCGCAGATCTGACCGATAATAATGCCAGTTCAGGAAATAGTTTATTAGCTGTAACTCAGCAGTTATCTATTAGCTTCGGTGTTGCAGTAAGTGCCGCTATTCTTCGTTTCTATGAATCCATACATTATGGAACAACCATTGATAGCTTCCACAACACTTTTATTACCGTAGGAATAATCACTTTACTCTCTTCGTCCACCTTCCTGCTATTACATAAGGAAGATGGAGATAACATGATCAAGAAAAAGAACACCTAAGAACGAGAAACTGAACTACGCTCAATCAGTGTCGGAGTTAATACTAATAATTTAGGATCACTTTCTGGGTTATTCATCCGATAAAGCAAAGTATCAACAGCTAACTTTCCTAATTTATCTTTTGGCTGATGAATGGTTGTCAACGGTGGGATCATATAAGGAGCAAGGTCGATATCATCATAACCTATGATGGAAATATCATCCGGTATAGAAAGCCCCGCTTGGTACAGAGCCTGATAAGCGCCAACAGCCATTGCATCATTTCCAGCAAAAACAGCTTCTGGCGGTTCTGGATGTTGTAGTAATCTCTGCATTGATTTAAAACCACCAGCAAATTCAAAATCACTATAAATTTCATATCCGTCAGGAATAATAAGGCCAGCATTTGCCATTGCCTTTCTATATCCCTTCAATCGATGATTAGCAGGTGTTTTATCTTGTGGACCTGCAATACAAGCTATTTTTTTAAAACCACAGCTAATAAGGTGATTAGTCGCTATCTCACCCCCCAACAAGGAGTTGTCCTGAATAATATCGCTGACAATATCAAATGGAGACCAATCCATCATAACCATCGGTAAAGGAGGATAACGACGCAAAACATCACAGGAGCTGTGTTGATTTTCAGTACACATAATCAGCACCCCATCTACTCGCTTTTGCAGCAAAGTTTCCATGCTGTAATCCATTCGTTTGGCATCCCCCTCTGTATTACACAAGATAAGGCTATAACCACGCTCATAACAGCTTCGTTCAACCCCTCTTACAATTTCAGCATAAAAAGGATTATTACTGGTTGTCACCAGCATACCAATGGTTTTGGTTTGCTTGATCTTAAGACTTCGTGCAAGCGCTGATGGCGCATAATTCAATTGCTCAATCGCATCATTAACTTTCTTTTTCACACCATCACTGACATAACGATTATTATTAATAACATGAGATACAGTCGATGTAGAAACGCCTGCAAAACGAGCAACATCTTTCATTGTAGCCACAGTTAGTCCTGTTCAGTTAAAAATGCATCAATTTCATTTCGCCACGGGACGGAAGGCTGAGCACCCTGACGGGTTACTGCTATCGCAGCAGCAGAATGAGCAAATCGTATGGCAGATAATATGGATTTTCTTTCCAATAATGCTGTCATCAGTGCACCGTTGAAAGTATCTCCTGCCGCAACAGTATCTACAACGTTAACTTTAAATCCCGGAACAATTTTTCCTTTTTGACCTCTTTCACTCAACCATACACCACGGCTACCTAATGTGATAATTACCGTTTCAATACCTTTATCATGCAGTATTTGAGCCGCATTTTCCGCATCTGAATCATTTTCTACTTTAATTCCAGTGAGATATTCCGCTTCAGTTTCATTTGGTGTAATGATATCCACCAGCGAGAGCAATTGATCAGATAATTTTTGGGCCGGCGCCGGATTGAGTATTATTTTTGTATTATTTTGTTTAGCTATTGTTGCAGCAAGTTGTACTGTTTCCAATGGAGACTCAAGTTGCATTAATAATGCATCAGCTTCTTCAATAATATTTTGGTAGCGATAGAAATATTCCGGTGTCAACGCTGCATTAGCGCCTGCATTGATACCAATAACGTTTTCACCTTGCTGATTAACGAAAATCAACGCTACACCCGTTGTTTCTCCTTTAATCACTTCAATGCCAGAAGTTTTAATATTATCCTTTGCTAATTGCTGATAGATACGAAAACCAATATCGTCCTCACCAACACAAGCTATAAATGTAATGTCAGCACCACTGCGGCCTGCTGCTACCGCCTGATTAGCACCTTTACCACCAAAAGCAACCTGATATTGCTCCCCGATCACCGTTTCCCCCGGACGAGGGAATGACTTAAGATTCAAAATATGGTCAGCATTAATGCTGCCAAGCACCGCAAGTTTTGCTGTACTCATTACATTTATTCCTTTTCAATTATGCCGTCACCACCATCAATGAGTAACGGCATAAATACCGATTTATTTTTTAATAACTAACTCCAATTCCACGGGGATGACGGTTTCAACTTTTTCGCCTCTCAGCACTTTATTTGCAGTCTGAACACCAACGATACCAATTTGATCAGGCCGCTGAGCGATCGTCGCTCCTAATTTTCCACTTTGAACAGCTTTGATACCATCTCCAGTACCATCAAAACCAACAACTAATACATCGCTTTTACCTGCGGTCTGTAAAGCACGTAAGGCACCTAACGCCATCTCATCATTCTGAGCAAATACAGCTTGTACAGCCGGATGAGCCGTCAGTAAGTTCTGCATAACATTCAGTCCTTTGGTACGATCGAAATCAGCCGGCTGACTAGCCAGCACATTGAATTTATGTTCCTGTGCTACCTTATTAAACCCCTCACCACGTTCACGGGCGGCAGAAGTGCCGGCAATACCTTCTAACTGAATAATTTTGGCTTCATTCCCCAGTTTTTCGGCGATAAAATCACCCGCTATTTTACCCCCCAAGCGGTTATCAGAGGCAATATGACTGACAACAGTACCTTTATTCGCTATCCGATCTAGAGTAATGACCGGAATTTTGGCATTGTTAGCCATCATAATGGCATTACCAACAGCATCGGAGTCAGTCGGGTTAATTAGCATGAGTTTAGTACCACGTACCGTCAAATCCTGAACATTAGCTAATTCTTTCGCTGGATTATCCTGAGAATCCAACACAATTAGGTCATAGCCCAATTTATCCGCCTCCTTTTGAGCGCTATCCTTCATTGTGACAAAGAATGGATTATTCAGTGTAGAAATGACTAACGCGATAGTGTCTTTCGCCAATGCATTTACACTTACAGTCATACTTAGCGCAACAGCAGATAAAATTGTTACTAATTTCTTCACTTTCATCGTGTTATTTCCTGTAGGGTGAGGTTATTTACCACTTTTGTTATCAACCAGAACTGCCAACAATATTACAATTGCTTTAACAATCATCTGATAGTTAGAAGAAATACCTAATAAGTTTAAGCCATTGTTTAAAAAACCGAGGATTAGCGCACCAATCAGAGTACCAATAATTAATCCCTTACCACCAGCCAGGCGGGTTCCTCCCAGTACTACGGCAGCAATGGCATCTAATTCATAACCGCCTCCCGCCATAGGTTGAGCAGAAGAAAGACGAGCGACTTCAATAATACTTGCCAATGCCGTCAGTAAACCGCATAAGGAGTAAACGATAATTTTAATTTTATCGATATTGATACCAGATAAACGGGTAGCCGATTCATTCCCCCCCAAGGCATAAATATAACGACCTAAGCGGGTGTGATGCAGGATATACCATACGATAATAAAAACTATCAACATCAGCCATACTGGAGTAGGAATTCCCAGTGGCCGACCAATACCAAACCAGCCAAACAGATCCGCGTTATCACTGAATCCTGTATTTATTGGGCTACCATCAGTATAGACACGGGTTATTCCACGAAGTAATAACATCATGACTAGAGTGGCAATAAAAGCTTGTACTTTACCTTTAGCAATTATTATTCCTGTACAAGCACCAATTGCAGCACCTAAAGCCAAAGCACTCACGATAGCCACCAGAGCATTAACTTCCGTACCAACCAATGAAGCAGCTATTGCACCTGTTAACGCAAGCAATGAACCAACAGACAGGTCAATACCCGATGTCAGAATAACTAATGTCATCCCAACGGCCATAATGGCATTGACTGATGTTTGTTGCAGAATATTAAACAGATTATTTAAAGTGAAAAAATTTTGGCTAAGAGAAGAAACTACTACGATCAACACTAACAATGCAATCAGTGACTTTTGTTTCAGTAACCACTCTTTAGTAAACCAACGTTTAAATGTCGGTGATATATTAGAATTCATACTGAATTACCCCTGAATTGCTCCATATTGTTTGCCTACAGCCGCCGCCATCAAAACTTCTTGAGTTACCTGTTCAGCAAAAAATTCTCCGCTGATCTGGCCTTCACACATAACCAAAATACGGTCACTCATTCCCATCACTTCTGGCATTTCAGAAGAAATAAGAATAATACTTAGCCCTTCTTTCTTGAACTGATTAATTAACTGATAAATTTCTTTTTTTGCGCCAACATCTACACCACGTGTAGGTTCATCCAGAATAAGAACTTTTGGTCTGGTCATTAATCCACGGGCAATGGCTACTTTTTGCTGATTACCACCAGAAAGCAAATCAATAGTTTGTCCCATTGAAGGTGTCTTAATACTAAACAATTTAATAAAGTCACTAACTGCACTCTGTTCTTCTTTATGATTAAGACCCCCTAACCGGTTACTGAAATAACGTAAGGCAGTAAGAGACATATTCTCTTTAATTGACATTCCCAAAACTAAACCATCACGTTTACGATCTTCTGAAATATAAACAATCCCACAAGCTAACCCATCCTGAGGGTTACGAATTACAATGGGTGTTCCATCCAACGTGATTTGTCCTTGAGTTTTCGGCAACGCACCATAAATAATTTTCATCAATTCAGTGCGGCCAGCCCCCATCAGCCCTGATATACCCAAAATTTCCCCGCTATAAAGGGAAAAACTAGCATTTGTCACACCGGGACCAGAAATCTGATTAACTTCAAGTCGTTTTTTACCCCGAGGTAAATTCAGGCGAGGATATTGATCTTCCAGTTTTCGCCCAACCATCATTTCAATCAGAGCCTCTTCTTTTAACTCTTTTACCGGCTTTTCACCAATAAATTGTCCATCACGAAATACCGTCACATCATCGCAAATTTCAAAAATTTCTTTCAAACGATGGGAGATATAAACAATACCGCATCCCTGGGACTTTAGTTCATGTATTACTCTAAATAATGATTCAGTTTCCGTATCGGTCAGCGCATCAGTTGGCTCATCCATAATGATAACTTTGGATTTAAAACTCAGCACCTTAGCAATTTCAACCATTTGTTGATCACCGATAGAAAGTTCAGCGACTAAACAGTGACTGCTGTAACTCAGATTCAATTTTTTTAACAGGCGATCTGCTTCCTGATACATTTTTCTCCAATCAATCGCACCGAATTTATTAACAAATTCTCGTCCCAGGAAAATATTTTCAGCAATAGTCAGTTGGGGAATAAGATTTAATTCCTGATGGATAATTCCGATCCCCGCTTCCTGAGAGGATCTAGGACCAGAAAAAATTGCTTCTTTTCCCAGGTAATGAACCGTGCCTGTATCTCTGGTATATATCCCAGTCAACACTTTCATCATAGTGGATTTACCTGCACCATTCTCCCCTACCAGTGCCATCACTTTACCCGAGTAAACACGTAGTGCCGCACCAGATAATGCTTTAACACCAGGAAAAGATTTACTAATTCCTTTTAGTTCCAGTACAGGCTGCATAATCACCTCAGAAAGTCACGCCAGCACAAAGGATAATATTGGCATAAGGAGAATGCTCTCCTGTGCGAATCACCGCTCGGCTATGTTCTGTTTTCTCTTTCAACATATTATGACTAATATAGTCTACAGTAATTGAATTCCCTTGCTGTTTCTCAAGCTCTTTAATTTGAGTCAATATTAATTGATGTATCAAAGGATTATGGTCAATGATCTCCTCAGCTAAAAATGCAGCTTCAACCTGCATTTCGTGTGTAACAACATTAAGAACGGATATAAAACTAGGAATTCCCTGGGTTAGCGCTAAATCAATCCGCTGGGCTAAAGAAGGAATTGGTAATCCAGCATCACCAATTGTAATCTGGTCAGCATGCCCTAGCTGAGAAATTACGGCTGAAATTTCAGAATTAAGTAATACACCTTTTTTCATTTTTTTATTCCATTAGCGAAACGTTTCGCTATTTAGTAATATAGAAAGTAATATTTAAAATACAACATTAGTGATACAAAAGTGTGATCACTATCGAAACGTTTCGATAATGAAAGAAACGAAAACAAATGCTAACTTATTGAATATTTGACGCTGAATCGATTTTTAAGGTAAATATTGTCTACATCAACAAATAATGATTAAAATCTATGGAGAAGGCTAATTCGGTTTCATCTAATCCAACAGATAATATTGGTACGAATTATGTTGTTAGCAGAAAAAATAGTTTGCTTAAGTCACTATCTGGAAAGTGGTCTGTATGAAAGACAACAGACTATTCGTTTATGTTTGCTAGCGGCATTGTGTGGGGAAAGTGTTTTTCTACTCGGTCCTCCTGGTATCGCAAAAAGCCTGATAGCCCGACGATTAAAATTTGCGTTTCGTGATGCCAGAGCATTTGAATATCTGATGACTCGCTTTTCAACTCCTGAAGAAATTTTCGGTCCTCTTTCTATTCAGGCATTGAAAGAAGAAGGACGTTACCAACGTCTAACTAACGGATATTTACCTGAAACCGAAATTGTCTTCCTTGATGAAATATGGAAAGCCGGTCCAGCAATTCTTAATACCCTACTGACCGCAATTAATGAAAGAAAATTCAGAAATGGCGATACAGAAGAGAAAATTCCAATGCGATTACTTGTAACAGCATCCAATGAGCTGCCTGAAGCAGATAACAGTCTGGAAGCGCTCTATGACAGAATGTTAATTCGTATTTGGTTGGACAAAATTCAAGAAAAAAAGAATTTCCGAGCGTTACTCACTAGCCACAAAAATGAAAATGATAACCCTGTCCCGGCAGACATTCAGATAACAAGTGAAGAATTTCACCAATGGCAAAAAGAGATTGATAAGATAATTCTACCTGATAGTTGTTTTGATATTATCTATCATTTACGCCAGCAACTTGATACGACAGAACATTCACCTTACATTTCAGATCGACGCTGGAAGAAAGCCATTCATTTATTACAAGCCAGTGCTTTCTTTAATGGTAGAAAAGAGATATCCCCTATTGACTTAATATTGCTGAAAGATTGTTTGTGGCATGATCTTCACTCTTTTAAATTATTACCTCAGTACCTAAATACTCTCATGACCGAACAGGCATATCAGCAAAGAGTATTATCTCAAAAAATTGATTCGCTCTATCACCAATGGACTCAAGTCTGTCAGGATAAAAATGATCAGCAAGCGTTAAAGCTGGAAAAACAAACCAGTCTGTTTGGACATAAAATACAGTATTCGTTACCCGATCATATCAATGAAGAAAAATTGATTTTACTCCTACATACACCTCTTCATCTCCATGATATTAAAGTTAATTTCATTGAATTGGACAAAAAAGCGCTGAATAACTGGATAAACAAAGGCGGAGAACTATCAGCTCGTCTGAACGGTATTGGTTTCCCACAAAACATAGCAGCCGAAATTAATTCAACACACCAGCCAGAGATTTTTGATATCAGCCGTCGTTCATCCACGCTATATTTACCAGACCGCCAGCATCAGCAAAATGAAGAAAACAACGAGTGGCTGGAAAGATTGGAAAAAATTAATCAAGAAATCCATCACCAACACCAATTGTTTAATCACCATCAACCATGCCTGTTTATTGAAAGTCATTGGCTTGCTACGATAGAGCAAAGCTTTATCCAGTTAGCCGATAAAATTAATCAGTTGAAAATAAAAATGGGCAACTAATTAAATGATTAGTCTGACAACCCTTGATCTTTTACTGTCAATAAACGAAGGAGAGATGATAGAAGAGATCATATTAACGCTTCTAGCTTCACCTCAGTTAGCTATCTTTTTTGAAAAATATCCTCGTTTGAAACGTGCGCTACTAAAAGATATCCCTGGTTGGAAACACGATTTACAGCACAGGATTAAAGAAACGCTCATTCCTGCAACTCTGGCAGAAGAATTTCAATTATATCAACAACTACTCTCTGCCAATACAAATCATTTTTTTCTTAAACTTCCCGATATTTTAGAAACCCTGCGCCGAATTGAATCCCCTTTTAGTGAAGAAGCACAGAAACTCGCAACCAACACCATTGCCAATTCAAATACACTGCAAATCCTATTTATTCAACGATGGAGGATCAGTTTGATCCTGCAAACCACAACCCTCCATAAGAAATTGCTAGAACAAGAAAAAGAGCAATTACTGGCAGAACTACAACAAAGGCTGACACTAAGCGGTAATCTTGATCCTATTTTTAGTGAAAATGATAGGGCAGCAGGTCGGTTATGGGACATGAGTAAAAATCAGTTAAATCATTCCCAAAATAATAAACAGTTATTGATTCGCTATAGTGAATTTCTTCGCCAACAGCCGGAACTGGAAAAATTAGCTCAATTACTTGGACGCAGCCAATCTGCAAAATCAAAACCACAGGAAAATCATTTTTTCGAACTATTTACTACAATCGAACGCACACCTGACACTGTTCCTGAACAGGTAAATGGAATCGGACAAAGTGATGATATTATGCGTCTATTGCCAATAGAATTGGCGATATTAGGAATCGAAGACCTAGAATATGAATTCTATCGCAAATTAGTGGAAAAAAAACTCCTGACCTATCGCTTACAAGGTGATAACTGGCGAGAAAAAACAACATTACGACCAGTCACTCATTATAGCCAGGAAGAAAAACCACGAGGACCATTTATTATTTGTGTAGATACTTCCGGTTCTATGGGGAAATTCAATGAAAAATGTGCTAAAGCTTTTTGTCTGGCACTGTTACGCATTGCTCTAGCTGATAACCGCAACTGTCATATCATGCTATTTACGACAGAAATTGTGCACTATGAACTATCCTCACCAGATGGTCTGGAGCAAGCTATTCGTTTTCTCAGCCAGACTTTCAGAGGAGGGACAGATCTCGCTTTCTGTCTGACAAGCACAATAGAAAAAATGAAAGAACATCGTTGGAAAGATGCTGATGCTGTTGTTATCTCAGATTTCATTGCCCAGCGCCTGCCGGACTCACTAATCCATCAGATAAAAAATCTGCAACTGCATCAGCAACACCGCTTCCATGCGGTCTCCATGTCCCAATATGGTAAGCCCGATATTATGCGGATATTCGATCATATCTGGCGCTTTGATACCGGACTTAAAAGCCGTTTACTACGAAAATGGCGTCACTAATTGAATCAAAGCATATCTTCTACAGTTTCACGTATTTCTGGTGACCAGATACTGCACTGAACCTGACCGATGTGCTTCATTTGCAGCAGTAACATCACTAAACGAGATTGACCAATACCGCCACCAATCGACTGTGGCATGTCACCTTTGAGTAACGTCTGATGCCAATCATATTGTAAACGCTCTTCATCACCAGTCAGTGCTAACTGACGCTCCAGTGCATCTGCATCAACACGGATACCCATAGAAGAGATCTCAAACGCATCTTCCAAAACAGGGTTCCAAACAATGATGTCGCCGTTTAGACCCAAAAAGCCATCACAGTTTGGCGTCGTCCAGTCATCATAATCAGGCGCACGTACATCATGAGATTGACCATCAGATAATTTCGCACCAATACCTATGAGGAAAACAGCGCCCAATTCTTTAGCAATAGCACGTTCACGACCTTTTGCGTCCAGATCCGGATAACGGCTCAGAAGCGTTTCACTATGAACAAAGTGAATTTGATCTGGCAGGAACGGTGCCAGACCAAACTCTTTGCTGACAGCTTTTTCTGTTTCTTTTATTGCTTCGTAAATTTTACCTACCGTCTGTTTAAGATAAGCAAGTGAACGTTGCCCATCTCCCATCACTTTTTCCCAATCCCATTGATCAACATAAACAGAGTGGATTGGTGTTAAGCGATCCTCATCCGGACGCAATGCTTTCATGTGAGTATAAAGCCCTTGTTCAGGCTGAAAGCCAAAACGTCCCAGTGTCTTACGTTTCCATTTAGCCAATGAATGCACTACTTCGAAAGTTGAATCCGGTAAAGTTTTTACTTTTACCTGAACAGCTTTTTCATGACCAGACAGGTTGTCCTGAATACCATCTCCCAAACAACTTAGGATTGGCCCTTGTACTTCAATCAGACCCAGTTTGCTTTCCAGCAAACGGGAAAAGTAGGATTTCACAAAACTGATTTGTTGCTGCTTTTCAATAAACGACTTTTTCATAATGTTATTCTCTAATTTTTTAGGTGGCCCTGATGTCCTGTTGGAAACATTAAGCAATAAAATGAGGGATAAATTCAATATACTTTAATAAAAATAGCCTTTATGATTTATAAAATTCATTTTAAAGATGCAAAAAATGAAAATTCATTAAAAAATGGGGCTAAAAATGGCAGAAATTTATCAGATCGACAATTTAGACCGTGACATACTTCACGCTTTAATGGACAACGCACGTACACCTTATGCCGAACTAGCAAAGAAATTTGCTGTCAGCCCAGGAACAATTCACGTTCGTGTGGAAAAAATGAAGCAAGCAGGAATCATCACCGGCACCAGAGTAGATATCAGCACGAAACAACTTGGTTATGATGTGTGTTGCTTTATCGGCATTATTCTTAAAAGTGCTAAAGATTATCCATCAGCCCTGAAAAAACTAGACAACCTGGAGGAAGTAGTTGAGGTTTACTACACAACAGGCCACTACAGCATCTTTATTAAAGTTATGTGCCGTTCAATTGAATCCCTTCAAGATGTACTTATCAACAAAATACAGACTATCGATGAAATTCAATCAACAGAAACCCTAATCTCCTTACAAAACCCGATCATGCGAACAATCAAGCCATAAAATAAAATTTGTTATAACCACATTATCCACAGGTAGATCCCAACAGATTCACAGCGTACAATAGCGATTCTTGAAATCTGTTGGGATCACTATGGCCACTATTACCTTAATCAGCGGTAGCACAATGGGCAGTGCTGAATACGTAGCTGAACATATGGCTGAAATTTTGGAAGACGCAGGCTTCTCCACTGAAATGCTACATGGCCCCTCTTTAGATGAACTTCCTCAAGAAGGGATCTGGCTAGTCGTCACATCCACACATGGAGCAGGAGAATTGCCAGAAAATATACAACCATTAGCAGCAGAAATTTCTGAACAAAAACCTGATCTCCGCAAGGTAACGTTTGGCGCTGTTGGCCTTGGTAGTTCTGAATACGATACTTTTTGCGGTGCAATAAGATCATTTGACCAAATATTAATAGAAAGAGGAGCTAAACGCCTCGGTGATCGTCTGGAAATTGATATTCAACAACACGAGATCCCCGAAGATCCCGCGGAAGAATGGGTCAAAAATTGGGCAAAGTCACTCTAATAAGAACAAAAAAACAGCAAACGATTGTGGATAACTTATCTAAAAACCCGGGGTTAACCCGTAGTTATCCATAGTATAACTCTCTGACAATGATCGCCTTGTGAATAACCACCGATTTAGATCCCAGTTTATACCTCGTGGGATCACGGATCATTCACAACAAATGATCCTTTGCAGCTTTATGATCTTACTAAGGAAAAATAACTTATCCACAAAAGATCATGATCCTAATAAAAGATCTAATAAACAGATCTTTAAATAAAAAAGATCTTCTTTTAATTACCGGTGATCTCACCTACTTGGTCTATCACTAAAACTTGAGTAGAATTCTCTTCCCTAATGCAACACTGAGCATTCTTATAACTAAAGGTTCATCACCATGTTTTATCCAGAACAATTTGACGTCATCATTATCGGTGGTGGTCATGCTGGTACTGAAGCTGCTATGGCAGCCGCTCGTATGGGCCGTCAAACCTTATTACTGACCCACAATATTGACACTTTGGGCCAAATGTCATGTAACCCAGCTATTGGCGGGATCGGTAAAGGACATCTGGTTAAAGAAATTGATGCGCTTGGTGGTTTAATAGCTAAAGCCACTGACCAAGCTGGTATTCAATTTAGAACTTTGAATGCCAGTAAAGGGCCAGCAGTTCGTGCAACACGAGCTCAAGCTGATAGAGTTCTCTATCGTCAAGCTGTGCGCATGGCATTGGAGAATCAACCTAATCTGATGATCTTCCAACAACCTGTAGAAGATCTCATTGTTGAAAATGACACAGTTACTGGCGCAGTAACACGCATGGGGCTTAAGTTCAGAGCCAAAGCCGTTGTTTTGACGGTAGGTACATTTCTCGACGGTAAGATCCACATTGGTTTGGAAAACTATAGTGGCGGAAGAGCTGGTGATCCTCCTGCAATTTCGTTGGCACAACGCTTACGTGAACTGCCCTTACGTGTAAACAGATTAAAAACAGGAACGCCACCACGTATTGACGCCAGAACTATTGATTTTAGTCAGTTAACACAACAACTAGGTGATAACCCAACACCAGTATTCTCTTTCCTTGGGAATGTGGAACAACACCCACAACAAATACCGTGTTATATCACTCATACTAATGAAAAAACTCACGATGTGATCCGCAATAATTTGGATCGTAGTCC